>JAZORB010000035.1:0-3140 GCA_045656385.1 Eubacteriales bacterium
GAGTGGAACCATTGTCTTCCTAAGACCGCTTGGCCTCCGACTTGCTCTTTTCGGGAGCTATCATCACCGAGCAGGTCTTTGACCTGCCCGGTATCGGTAACGTTGCGTTCAAGGCAATGATGCAGGCGGACATCCCCTTCATCATGGGATACAACATGTTCCTCGCGCTCCTCTCAGTTATGGGCGTGCTTCTTGCCGATCTTATGTACGTTATCGTTGACCCGCGCGTCAAGCTGACCAAATAAAGGAGGTAATTATTATGTCAAACGAAAATGAAAAAGTAGTTACCCCCGAAGCCGCCGCGACCGAGCCGCACGACAAAAACGTCAAGCTCCTCTCGCCCGGCAGAATGGTTGCGCGCCGCTTCTTCCGCTCGAAGCTTTCGATGGTCGGTCTTCTTATGATCGTCGGACTCTTCCTCTTCTGCTGGCTCGGACCGATCGTTTACCCCGTTTGGGGTGAAACCCAGCAGGATTTTTCGGGCAAGACCGAATATACATACTCGCTCGTCACCTACGAGGAAAACGGCGAAACCTACTCCTTCTATCAGCTCGTTGAGACGGGCAAGGAGATCAACTCGCTGGCTAAACCCTCAAAGGATCACATTCTCGGCACCGACAAGGACGGCCGTGACGTCTTCACCCGTTTGATGTACGGCGGACGCATCTCGCTTGCCGTATCCTTCATCGCCGTTTTCGCCATCAACATCCTCGGCGTTGTGCTTGGCGGTATTTCGGGCTATTTCGGCGGAATTATCGACGACGTCATCATGCGTATCTGCGATATTCTCATGTGCCTGCCCGGCTTCCCGATCCTTCTTATCATCTCGACTCTGCTTGACGCGGCAAACGTTGCGGCAAATATGCGAATCTACTTCCTGATGGCGTTCCTGACCCTCTTCTCGTGGCCCGGAACCGCGCGTCTCGTCCGCGGACAGATCCTCTTCCTCCGCGAGCAGGAATATATGGTTGCGGCAGAGGCAATGGGCTATTCGACCTCGAGAAAGATCTTCAAGCATCTCATCCCGAACGTAATGCCCCAGCTGATCGTTTCGATGACCCTCTCTCTCGGTAGCATGATCCTTTACGAGGCATCGCTCTCATACCTCAACATGGGCGTTCGCGCACCCTTTGCGGCTTGGGGCACGATGATAAACATCGTTGCCGAGGACTCGAACATTCTCCAGAACTTCTTCAACGTCTGGGGACCTCCCGGCCTTTGCATCATCATCGCCGTTCTCGGCTTCAACTTTGTCGGCGACGGTCTGCGCGATGCACTCGACCCCAAGCAAAGGAGGTAATCCGGTATGGCTATTAATAATATAGGAAAGAAAAAGCAGAACGGACACTATCTTTCGGGCAAGGAAGTCCGCGCGATCGCCAAGGCGAATGCCAAGGTCATGCGCGAGCTTGAAGCCAAGAAGTTCCGCAAATGCGACGAAAGTGAATACCTTTCCGAGATGAAGAATCCCGAAAACATCCTCGAGATTGACGGTCTTCACTCCTACTTCTTCACCGATCAGGGCGTAGTCAAGGCTGTAAACGGCGTTTCCTTCGAGATCCCCGCGGGCAGCACCGTCGGCGTCGTCGGCGAGTCGGGGTGCGGCAAGTCTGTTACAAGCATGTCGGTTATGCGCCTTCTCCAGGGTCCCACGGGACAGATCGTTGACGGCTCCATCCGCTTCCGCTCGCTTGAGCGCGATAAGGACGGAAACGAGATCGAAAAGGTCTATGACATCGCAAACATGCCGATGAGCGAGATCCACCGCATTCGCGGCAACCAGATCTCGATGATCTTCCAGGAGCCCATGACCTCGCTCAACCCCGTTTTCACCATCGGTGAACAGCTCGATGAGGTCACCCTCATTCACGTTCCCGGCGCAACCAAGGAAAGCGCAAAGGCAAAGTCGATCGAAATGCTCGAGCTTGTCGGCATCGCGGCGCCCGACCGTGTTTACTCCTCATTCCCCCACGAGCTTTCGGGCGGTATGCGTCAGAGAGTTATGATCTCGATGGCGCTCGCTTGCAATCCCCGTCTTATCATCGCCGATGAGCCCACAACGGCTCTCGACGTTACCATTCAGGCGCAGATCCTCGATCTTCTCCGCGACCTCAAGGAAAAGATCAACGGCTCGATCATGCTCATCACCCACGACCTCGGCGTTATTGCCGAAATGGCAGACTACGTCGTCGTTATGTACGCGGGCAAGGTCATCGAGCGCGGTACGGCTTCCGAGATCTTCCACGATCCCCGCCATCCCTACACCATCGGTCTGCAGAAGTCGAAGCCGACCATGAATTCCGACTCCGACACACTCTTCAACATTCCCGGCAACGTCCCCAACCCCGTAAATATGCCCACTCATTGCTATTTCAAGGAAAGATGCGACAAGTGCATTGCAAAGTGCTCGGGCGATTACCCCTGCATGGTTCAGGTCAGCCCCACACACTACGTTGCCTGCCACCTCTACGGAAAGGAGGAAGAATAAATGTCCCAAGAAATCAAGAACATCCTCCCTCCCGACCCCGAGGCTATACTTGAAGTGCGAAACCTCCAGAAGCGTTTCGTGCTTGCAAAGACCCTTATGGGCAAGCCCACCAAGGAGCTTGTTGCGGTCGATAACGTATCCTTTAAGCTGAAAGCGGGCGAAACGCTCGGCATCGTCGGCGAATCGGGATGCGGCAAGACCACTCTCGGACGCACCATTCTCCGCCTTCATCCCTCGAGCGGCGGCGAGATCTACTTCAAGGGTCAGAACATCGCAGAGCTCAAGGGTCAGGACCTGCGCGATCTGCGAACCAAGATGCAGATCATCTTTCAGGATCCCTATTCCTCGCTCCCTCCCCGCGCAACGGTCGGCGACATTCTCTCCGAGCCCGTGCTCGTTCACGGCATAGTTCCAAAAAATGAGGCCAAGGATTACGTTCTCGACCTTATGGAAAAATGCGGTCTGCGCGACTATTACTACGAGCGCTACCCCCACGAATTTTCGGGCGGTCAGCGTCAGCGTATCTGCATCGCGCGTGCGCTTTCGGTCAAGCCCGAGCTTGTTATCTGCGACGAGCCCGTTTCGGCGCTCGACGTTTCGATTCAGGCGCAGATAATCAATCTTCTTAAGCAACTTCAAAAGGATATGAACC
>JAZORB010000036.1:0-4566 GCA_045656385.1 Eubacteriales bacterium
ACCCACGGTTGGGTAGTTGACGGCGAGGGCAAGGCAATGCACAAGTCGCTCGGCAACGTCATTAACCCCGACGACATCGTTAAGAAGTACGGCGCAGACCTCGTCCGCCTCTGGGTTGCATCGAGCGACTATCAGGTTGACGTCCGCGTTTCCGACAATATCTTCAAGCAGCTCTCCGAGACCTACCGTAAGATCCGTAACACCGCTCGAATCATCATGGCTAACCTCGGCGACTTCAATCCCGATACCGATTGCGTTGCACTCGATGAAATGCTCGACATCGACCGCTGGGCTCTTTCCAGACTCGAGGCTCTGATTGCAGAGGTTCGCAAGGCTTATGACAGCTATTCCTTCCACCTCGTTTATCACGCAATCAACAACTTCTGTACCGTTGATATGTCGAAGCTTTACATCGACATCACCAAGGACCGCGTATACGTTGAGAATCCCACCTCGAAGGCTCGCCGTTCGGCACAGACCGCGCTCTACTATATCATCTCGGCTCTCGTCAAGATGATCGCGCCCATCCTCGCCTTCACAGCGGAGGAGATCTGGCAGTCCATGCCTCACGCATCTACCGACGATGCGACAAGCGTATACCTTTCCGAAATGCCGAAGGCAGACGGCAAGTTTGCGTTTGACGGCGCTGATCGTTGGGAGGACCTCTTCGCACTTCGCGATGACGTCATGAAGGCGCTTGAGATCGCCCGTGCAGAGAAGAAGATCGGTAAGTCGCTTGACGCTAAGGTTACGATTTACACCGCCGACAAGACGATCCTCGAGCTTCTTGCGAAGTTCACCGAGGAGGAGCTCAAGGCTGTATTCATCACAAGCGGCGCATTCGTATCCTCCGAAACCGCTCCCGAGGGCGCGTATGTTCCCGAGGAGGGCAAGATCGCTGTTCTTGTTGAGAATGCAGACGGCGAGCGTTGCGACCGTTGCTGGTGCTACTCCACCGAGGGAGAAAAGACCGAGGAAGGCTTCATCTGCGCAAGATGCAAGAAGATCCTTGAGAGTCTTTAATTAATAAATAATGACAGAACACCGCACAACTGCGTTGTGCGGTGTTCTCATAAGGAAAGCAAAATGCTTTGGATTATTCTTTTAGTTTTGATAATATTTGCCGATCAGCTTTCAAAATGGCTGGTCGTGGCTCTCTTGCAGGGCAAGCCGTCATATTATCTGATTGATGGTATTCTTCGCTTCACATACGTTGAAAACGACGGCGCGGCATTCGGAATGCTCGACGATCACCGTTGGGTCTTTCTTGTGCTTTCAACGGTTATGATCATCGCGCTGATCTATTACATTTGCAAATACAAGCCGAAAAGCAAGTGGGTGATGACCTCGCTCATCCTCATCGTCGGCGGCGGCATCGGAAACATGATCGACCGCGTGCTCCTCGGCTACGTTATAGATTTTATCGACTTTTGCGCCTTTCCGAATCTTTGGAAGTGGGTGTTCAACATTGCCGATTCCTGTGTTTGCGTGGGCACGTTTATGCTTTCTCTGTGGCTCATTATCGACACCGTGAAGGCATATAAGCTCGAAAAGGCAGAGAAGGAGCAGGCAGAATGAGCACCTCTGTTTACACAGCCGAAGCGGGCGAGAGAGTCGACAGCTTTCTTGCGCGTATGAGTGCCGAGGAGGAAGAGCCGCTTTCGCGTTCTGCGGCGGCAAAGCTCTGCGATGACGGGCGCGTAACCGTGGGCGGTAAGGCTGTGAAGAAGAATTATATTCTCCGCGAGGGCGAAAGCGTTGTTGTCGTGCGCCCCGAGCCGCTCCCCGACGAGGTTTTGCCCGAAAATATTCCTCTTGATATAATCTATGAGGATTCGGATATCATCGTCATCAACAAGCATAGCGGAATGGTCGTTCATCCCGCGCCCGGAAATATGACGGGCACGCTTGTTTCCGCTCTGCTTTATCATTGCGGCGACTCGCTTTCCGGCATCGGAGGCGTTCAGCGCCCGGGTATCGTCCATCGAATCGATAAGGACACCTCGGGGCTTCTGGTCGTTGCCAAGAACGATACCGCGCACCGCTCACTTTCCGAGCAGATCGCGCTTCATTCGGCTTACAGACGCTATCTTGCCATCTGCATCGGCTCGCCCCGCGAGGATGCGGGAACCGTGGATGCTCCCATCGGGCGACATCCCGTTGACCGCAAGCGTATGGCTATCGTCCGCGACGGACGCGCCCGCGAGGCGGTTACGCATTTTACGGTAAAAGAGCGTTTTCACGGCATTTCGCTGATCGAGTGCAAGCTCGAAACCGGCAGAACGCATCAGATCCGCGTGCATATGTCGAGCATCGGTCATCCCGTTCTCGGCGATGAAGTTTACGGCGGCGATAAACACCGTGCGGCAAAGGAACACGCGAAATTTATATCGGGTCAAGCTTTGCATGCATACAGGCTTGAGCTCGACCACCCGCGCACGGGCGAGCGCATGAGCTTCGAAGCTCCGCTTCCCGAAAATATGGCGCATCTTATCGAAATTTTCAGACAGGAACTCTAAAAATGGCAGATCTCAGTAACATTTTGATAGTAACCGACCTTGACGGTACCTTTTTCGGTGAACACGGCTCGCCCATAGCACGCAACCTTGAGGCGGTCGAACGCCTGAAGGCGCAGGGCGGTCATTTCACCATTGCAACGGGAAGAACGAATCTCAATCTCAAGCATAAATGGAGCGACGCGGCGGACCTTGTCAACGCCCCCGTTGTCGGATGTAACGGCGCAATGCTTTGCGACCTCCGCACTGACAGAATGATAGACGGCAGACTCATGAACCGCGAGCACGTCGTTGAGCTTATCAAGCTTATGATAAGCGAATTCCCCGATCTCGGCGCGAGAATTTCTGTTGAGGAGGGCTTCCTTTCCTCGCCCGGTCAGCGTGAGCGTTGCCCCCAGGTGGATCGCGATCTTACAAAGGTCGCTCCTGCAAAGGTGTTCACACTTCCCGAGGATGAGTGGCTCACTATCGCGGATTGGTACAAGGTCGTTGTGCGCGGCTCAAACGAGCGCACCGACGAGTTCCGAGCGGCGGCTGAAGCAAAATGGCCCGACCGCTTCGTGACGAGCAAATCGGGCGCGGCTTATCTTGAATTCCAGGCGCCGAATACAACGAAAGCGACGATGCTTCCCGCACTTCGCGAATACGTTGAAGGAAAGGTCGGCAAGCCCGTCAAGCTCTATGCTTGCGGCGACTACGAGAACGACCTGACAATGCTTGCGGCTGCGGACGTTGCAGTTTGCCCCACGAACGCTCTTGATTGCGTCAAAGCGATTGCCGATCATTGTCTTTGTCACCACACTGAGGGACTTATTGCAAGTCTTATTGAGCTGATTGAAGAAGGAAAGGCGTAAGATGTTCGGATTCAGATCCAAAGAGCAAAAAATTGAGGAAGCACGTGCCGAAATGGAAAGGCTGCTCATTGAATTTATGGAAGGCAAAGGCAGACTCCCCAAGGGCTTTTCGGCTCCCTACAACCGTATTCCGCATTACGGCACGGTTTTGAAAGGCACGCCGTTTGAGGCGTATCTTAAACAGATAAGCAAAGAAGTCGATGCGCTCTATGACAGATCGGGCGTATGTGATTGGTTATATTTTGACGGATCGGTCGAGATCAACACGGCGATAACGTCAATTTGGGATTGGGCGAGCGAAAGCCTCAGGATGAATGAGCTTTTTGAGAGAAAATGCCGCGTGGGCAATACCACGATCTTTTTCCCAACGCACCTTTACAGCGGCGGAAAAATTATGATCGTTGTAAACGACGCAAGTATATTTGACTCTCTTACCGAGGAATCTGCGGCAAAATGCAAAAATCTTGATATGATCTCGTTCTGCAAGATCACCTCGGAGAAATCCTTTTACGATCTTATCGAACAAAGGGAAAAGGAAATAGTTTATGATACTTATCCGAATTACCATGATGAGACCTATGCTGATTGGAGCTTCAGAACTACATAAAAACATAACCCACACGCATATGCCGTGTGGGTTATGTTTTCGAAAGAAAGATTATTCGATAACGCGCTTCTTTGCAACTGTTGCAACTGCAACAACGGAAAGAATTGCGATCACTACAAAGATAAGAGCGGAGTCGCCGGTGGGGACGGGGTCAACGGGAGCAGGCTCGGTAGTTTCGGGAGCGGGCTCGGTAACCTCGGGCTGTGCGGACTCAACCTGACCTGCAGTAGCAACGGCCTTGAGAACGAGAGCGCCGTCCTTGAGTGCCCATGCATCGCCGAGAGCGGTAACCATAGCGTCGCTGTTAAGCTCTGCTGCGGTCTTTACGGTAGCAATGGATGCATAGAAGGGCTTAGCTTCTGCATCACCGGCGTTGCTCATAACCGAATCAGCACTTGTGTAGCAGTTGGTAATAACGCCACAGTTTGTGTATGTTGCAGCATCAGCTCTCTTGTCAGCGCCGTGGCCGGTGATCGGACCAAACTGATCGTTGTAGCCGTCGTTTGAGGCATCAACAGTGGTGATGGTTGCGTTACCGATGTTTACACAGTTTGCAACCTCGGTTCCGGGGTATGCACGACCGATAATA
>JAZORB010000037.1:0-3555 GCA_045656385.1 Eubacteriales bacterium
GAAATAGCCGTAATCAACTCCGCGCGCCGAAACGCCGCCGCAGGCCTCGTTCTTTTCGGGATCCTTACAGCCCGAGAAGTCGACCTTGTGGTTCGCGCAATGCATACGGAAGCGCAGATCGTGCTCGGTGTATTTCTTGGCGAAGGAGGGAGGCGTGAATTTCACGGGGTGACCCATGTTCCGCGCGCGGAAATAGATGGTGTTGCCCATGCGTTCGTTGTTGCCCACCTCGGGTGCGTCGATCTCGCCGGTTTCCGCCTTCGATTCGCTTCCCTGACGGTATTCCGCGCCCGCATAGTATCCGAGCGTGCCGTTGCCTGTGCAGTCAGCGAAGAGGGGAGCGGTCAGACGGTAGCGCATCTCGGTCGTTTCCTGAACGCAGAGCGCGGCGGTGATGCGGTCGCCCTCGGTCTCGCAGTCGTAGAGGACGGTGTTATAGTAAACGGTAAGATTTTCGGTGTTTTTTGCCGCCTCGAAGAGGATCATATCCCAAATCGAATAGGAAAAATGCTCGTTGCGCGCCTTGTTTTCGAGCATAAGCTCGTAAAGCAGACCGCTTTCGGCGTAATCGGCCTTTTCCATACCGTGATCGGCGCCCGAAATGTGAACTCTGACTTCGCTCGACGCATTTCCTCCAAGGACGGGGCGAGCGTGAACAAGCGCGGTCTTCGCGCCCGATCTAGCGGCTTCGATCGCGGCACAAACGCCCGACATTCCGCCACCGACAACGATAAAATCGTATGACTTTTCTGCAAATCTTTCTGCAATTCTCTTCATTATTATATATACCTCACTTGAATTCTTCAGTGAGCTTATTATATCACAAAAGGGAATGGATGTCAATAATTCCTTATTGACAAGCAGAGCGAAATATATTATAATAAAGATAACGACAAAGAAGGGAACAATTTGAATGAAAAACGTAAAATATCTTTGCCTGCTCTTTGCCGTAGCTCTACTGCTGACGGCTTGCACACCCGCCGCAGAGTTCGAAGATACCACGGCGCGGACCGAAACGTCGGCACTGACCGAACCCGAAACTCCGCCCGAGGAAACGACCGTCCCCGCGCCCGAAACGACTGAGGAGACGACCGAAATCTATCACGAAACCACCGAGGAGCCTTGGCCGAGCACGACAGCAGTACCCGATGATACAACATCTCCGCCCGAAGAAACGACCGCCGAGGAAACAACAGCGGAAGAAACCACCGCCCCGCCCGAACCCGAATACGACGGCTCGCGCGGGCTTGAGTATCAAATAGTGGGCGATCACGCCGTGCTCATCGGAATCGGTACTTGTACGGACGCCGAGATCGTTGTGGGGTCGGCATATAACGGTGTACCTGTGACCGAGATCGGCGAGAGGGCATTTGCCGATTGTTTCTCGCTCCAAAGCATCACTATCCCCGAGGGTGTCAAAGCTATCGGAAACGATGCCTTCAACTTCTGCCGCAGTCTTACGAAAATTACTCTGCCTTCCACTATCGAATCGATCGGTGACCGCGCGTTTTTCGAATGTGTCAGGGTCGAAGAATTTAAGGGAAGTGAGAATATAATCTCCATTGGCGCGAATGCCTTTGATACATGCAACTCTATTACCTCGATCAAACTCGGAAATAAGCTTAAAAAGATTGGCTCGGAGGCATTTAAGAGCTGTATGATGCTGAGGGAAGCCACAATTCCCGCGTCCGTCACTACGCTCGGCGACGGTATTTTTGCAGGCTGTTCAAGCCTTATGAAAGCAGTCATCCTTACGGATATTGACGTTCTCGGTCAGTCCTTTTTCAGCAGTTGTGCGCTTCTGGGCGAAGTCACTTTGCCAAAAGGGTTGAAGGAGATTTCACGTTCCGCATTTCACGCATGCGCAAGCCTTTCCGAGATAGATATTCCCGAGGGCGTCAGCATCATCGGCGAGGCGGCGTTCGCATATTGCCATTCGCTTCAGACCGTCACCCTGCCCGCGCGCCTTACCTCGCTCGGAATGAGTGCTTTTCAGGGAAGCGGCATTGTCGAAATTGTTATTCCGTCAGGTGTCAAAGAGATTAGTGGAGCTGCGTTCGGTGAATGTAGCTCACTTGCGAAAATTACGCTTCCCGAAGGTGTAACGAAAATACAAAACGAGGCGTTTTATAAATGCACCAAGCTTACCTCCATCTCGCTTCCTTCAAGCGTTACCGAAATAGGTCCCGAGGCTTTCGCAAAGAGTGCACTTACGGAAATAGTACTTCCCGATAGTGTCACTTGGATATGGGAATCCGGATTCAGAGAGTGCAAAAATCTCACATCCGCAAAATTCGGTAATAATGTCGAGCTGATAATGGAGGGCGCGTTTGCCGATTGCACGCAACTTAAATCGGTCAGAATTCCCACAAGCGTCAAGGAAATTTCAAACGGTGCCTTTGCAGGTTGCTCGAACCTCGAAAACGTAACGATTGAGCGCGGCATCGAGCGCTTCGGCACGGGAATATTCGTTCAGTGTCACAAGCTCTCGGAGATCATTTTCACCGGCACTGTTGCCGAATGGAGCAAGATCGAAATACCCGAGAGAGCCTTCGGACATATGCCGAACGAAATTATCCGTTGTTCCGATGGCGATTTCTTCACTCACAGCGACATACCCGCAGCGTACCGCAATATTATTTTCGGAAACGTAAAATTCGTTTTCGAATCGAAAGAAATCGCGCTCGACGAATTCTGCTTCCCTTACAGCGGTTTGTCTATCACCGCTTGCGATGACGTAAAATACGCCATCGTCGATATGGACCGCGACGGCGAAAACGAAGTTGTTATCACGGGCGCGAACGGTGATATGCTCGTTCTGCACGATGAAAACGGCAAGATTTACGGTTTTGATTTTTCCTTCAGAAATATGGATCGAATCAAGACCGACGGCAGCTTTGAATGGAACGATACGACCTCCGAAGGTCTCTCCTACGGCGACGCGAGGCTTTCCTTCGACAGCGACAAATGCCAAAAGAAGAATATTTGCCACGTCACGGGGGACGGAACAGACAACGTACAGTTCTTCGTGGACGGAAATCCGACAACAAGGGAAGATTATCTTAATGCCTACGCCTCGATCTCCAAAACCGAGGTGACGTGGTATCCTCTTGAAAGATATCCGATCCATTAAATAATTAATATTTTTTCTCAAAAGGCAGATCCACCGCCAAGCGGCGGATCTGCCTTTTTGAGCCTATTGACATATCCGCGAAAATATGATAATATAATATCGGAACAACAATTTGCACAAAAAGCACCGTAAAGATTTATGCAGAAAGCCGAAATTTCAAAATTTTGGTGACGCGGCGGCACAAAAACGCTTCATGTTTAGTGAAAGGAGATATTGACAATGGATGATAAGAAAATAATAGAACTCTTCTTTGCACGCGATGAGGAAGCGCTCGCGCAGACCGAAAAGAAATACGGAGCACTTTGCAAATACATCGCCTCGAACATTCTTGCCATCCGCGAGGACGCCGAGGAATGCGTCAGCGACGTCATGCTCGCGCTTTGGCAGAACATACCGCCCGATTGCCCGCGCGACCTTCGCGC
>JAZORB010000038.1:0-9075 GCA_045656385.1 Eubacteriales bacterium
AGCATTTCTATACCAGTGCGCTCGCAACCGCATCCTTCCTTAAGACACAGTGCCCTCACGGCTCGGTTTACGTTATTGGTGAGCCCGGTCTTACCTTCGCGCTTTACGAGGCAGGATTCAGTATGAACGACGTAAATCCCGACTACGTGGTGGTGGGCGAGACCCGCACATACAGTTTCGAGAAGATCGAAAAAGCCATTGAGCTGGTGAATAAGGGCGCCAAGCTCATCGGCACCAACCCCGACATCACCGGCCCCACCGAAAAGGGCATAATGCCGGCCACCGGTTCCCTCATCGCCCCCATCGAGATCGCCACCAACAAGAAGGCGTATTTTGTGGGCAAGCCCAACCCGCTGATGCTCCGCCACGGTCTGCGGAAACTCAGTTGCCACAGTGAGGAGATCGCCTTCATCGGCGACCGTATGGACACCGACATCATCGCGGGCATCGAATCGAACGTTGATACCATTCTCGTTCTTTCGGGTGTTACCGCGCGCGAGGACATCGGCAACTTCCCCTACCGTCCCAAGTATATTTTCGAAGGCATCGGCAACATTCTGGAGGCAACGAATGAATAAGAGCCGCAGCTTAAAAATATCCGCCGCAGCGCTTTTGGCGCTGTCGGCGGCATTGCTGTCTTCCTGCCTGCCCTTTCTTGATATTAACGACATCACCCTACCGCCCGAAACGAGCGCCCCGGAGCCCGAGATAACGACAGCGGAGGAAACCACCGCCTCCCCCGAGGTCACGACCGAGGAGGAAACCACCTCCGCGCCGGAAACGACCGTCGAGGAGACCACCGTCCCCGAGACCACAGTCGAGGAGACCACCGAGGAGATCACTACCGAACCCGAGACAACTCCCGAGCCCGAGGTGACCGAGGACCCATGGTATCTCGTTCTCGTCAATCCCTGGCATCCCCTGCCCGAGGATTATAAATTCGAGCTGACGACTGTCACGGGCAAATATAAGGTCGATTCGCGCTGCGCGGATGCGCTGAAGCAGTTCCTTGCCGATTGCAAGGCGGCGGGGCACACCCCCTATATCTGCTCGGCCTACCGCACATGGGACGACCAGATATATCTTTTCGATAAAAAGGTGAAATCCTTCACCTCGAAGGGATATAGCGAGGCAGAAGCAAAGATTCTTGCGGCGAAGGAGACCGCCGTGCCCGGAACGAGCGAGCATCAGCTCGGTCTCGCCGCGGATATTCTTTGCCAGAGCCGCCCCTGGCTTGACGAGGGTCAGGCAAACACCGCAACGCAGAAGTGGCTGATGGCGAATTGCCACAAATACGGCTTCATCCTGCGCTATCCAAAGGGAACTACCGACAAAACGGGCATCATCTACGAGCCATGGCATTACAGATACGTCGGTGTCGAGATCGCAACCGAGATCATGACAAAGGGCATCACACTTGAGGAATATCTCGGGATCATCGGCCCGCCCGAGGAAACAACTACTCCTGAGGAGATCACAGTCAATGAATAACGGCAAAAGATTTGCTTTAAGAATAGCGGCACTCATGCTCTGCCTCTTCACAGTTTCCGCATCTCTTTCCTCCTGCGGATTCTTCGCTGATTCCTATCTGGAAAACAATTCGTGGACAGAGAAAAATGTTCAGACAAAGGCAGAAAAGACGCGCGCTGAGGCAACCACGGGGGAGGAAGAGCCCACCCCCGAGGTTCCCGAAGAGGAAACGACCGCCGAGCCCGCACCCGAAACGACCTCGGCACCCGAGACAACCTCGGCACCCGAGACGACACTCTCGCCCGAGCAGCTCGATAATATCCCCGATGACGTTCAGACAAACGTCTATCTGAGCTATAAGAACGGCGGCAGATGCGCAGAGCTCGTCGGAAAGGTCAATCTTACCGTGTTTATGGTAAGCGACGACGTCAGCGTTTGGAAAGATGCGGATATCAGCGAGCTTTCCGCGTCTCTCAAGGTGCAGGAAAAGCAGATCGAGGAGATTGCGGCTTCCTACGGAAAGAAACTTGACATAACCTTCAGCTTCCTCGGCTCGAAGATTTCGGGCGATGCGGCGGCGGGCGATTACTCCAATGAGTGGCTCGATGCGGCAGCGCAATCGGTCGGATATTCAAATCTCATCGCAATGCAAAAGGATCTCGATTCCCGCAACGCGTCGGATTCCAATCCCATTCTTTTCGCGCTCAACAAGGCGGGAAGAGCATATGCTCACTATGCAACCTCGAAGAATTCCGCTGAATACCTTGTTGTATTTTCCTCGGATTATTCTTCATTCAACCACGAGCTTTATCACGTCTACGGCGCTTATGATTTCTATTATCCCGCAGAGATCAAGGAGCTGGCGGATACCTATCTTACCGGCAGCATAATGCAAAACGGCAAGTCGACCGACCCGCTCACCGCCTTCATCATAGGCTGGGATGACGAGATCGATGCCGAGGCATACGAATTTCTGAAGAAGACGGGGCATATCACTCAAAGCTATCTCGACTCCGAGAACGAAAAGCAATCGGTAACGGGAGACGTCACCTCGCATCAGCTGAGCTACGGTGTATATACCGGTCATCTTGAGCGCGGCGTGCCCGACGGCTACGGCGAGCTGACCTATACAAGCGGCGACTCATATAAGGGTTACTTCGACGGCGGCAAGCTTCAGGGCGAGGGAACCTACACATGGAAAGAAGGCAACGTTTTCGTTGGAAATTGGAAAAACGGAGTCCGCGAGGGGCACGGAGTTCTCACCTTTACCGACGGCACTACCTACGACGGCAACTGGAAGGACAACAACTATAACGGCTACGGCAAAATGACCTGGCCGGGCGGCGCATATTACGATGGCCAATATAAGGACGGTAGCCGTCACGGCAAGGGTACATATCACTATGAAAACGGCAACGTATACACCGGAGATTGGGTTGACGGCGAAAGAACCGGCAAGGGAACCTTCACCTGGGCAAGCGGTGATATGTACGTCGGCGATTTCGTTCTCGGTCAGTTCGAGGGCAAGGGTGTTTACACCTCCTCGGAGGGCTACAAGTATGACGGAACCTGGAAGGCGGGCAAGCGAAGCGGCTACGGTGTTGCAACCTGGGCGGACGGCGGCAGATACGAGGGTAACTGGCTGAACGATAAATTCCACGGCTTCGGCAAGCAAAAATACTCCAGCGGCAGCGTCTACGAGGGCAACTACTCGGAGGGCGAGCGAAGCGGTCAGGGCAAAATGATCTATTCAAACGGCGATATTTACGACGGCGAGTGGAAGAACGGCAAATATAACGGCGAGGGTAGCTACATATACGTCAGCGGCCACGAATATTACGGCGAGTGGGAAAACGGCGCGTGCTCGGGTCAGGGATACATGATCTGGGCGGACGGCTCCTCCTATGAAGGACAGTGGAAGAACAGCCAGCGCCACGGCTACGGCAGATACGTCAACAAAAACGGCCAGGTCTTCGACGGCGAGTGGAAAAACGACGTTTTCCAAGGATAAATATTTTTTTAGAGCTGATCTCAGGATCAGCTCTATTTCTTGCAAAAAATGAAGCCGTCTTTCGCTTCGTCATTCACATTTTTGGGCGATTTTGAGCATTTTGAGGGATTTCGGGCGTTTTTTTGCAATAATTCTCTTTCATAAGTTGCAAAATTTTGCAAAAAGGTATTGACAAATGCATATAATTGTAGTATAATTTCTGCAATAACACTTTACCACGTTAAATAGGAGAAATATCATGAAGAGAGTATATAACTTTTCCGCAGGTCCTTCGATGCTTCCGATGCCCGTGCTTGAGCGCGCCGCTGCCGAGATGATCTCTTACGGCGAGAGCGGCATGTCGGTTGCCGAGATGTCACATAGATCAAAAGATTTTGAGCCCATCATCGAAAAAGCCGAGGCTGACCTTCGCAAGCTGATGAACATTCCCGACGATTATGCCGTGCTCTTCCTTCAGGGCGGCGCATCAACACAGTTCGCGGCTGTACCTCTCAATCTTCTCCCCGAGGGCGGAACCGCCGATTATATCGTTTCGGGACAGTTTTCGGGCAAGGCTTATGAGGAAGCGAAGAAATACGGCGACGTCCGTCTTGTTGCCACCTCGAAGGCAGACGGATTCTCCTATATTCCCGAAGTAAAGCGCGAGGATCTCAATCCCGACGCCGCTTACGTTCATATTTGCTATAACAACACCATTTTCGGCACGAAGTATAACTACATCCCCGACACGGGCGACGTTCCGCTGGTTGCCGATATGTCCTCCTGCATCATCTCCGAGCCCGTCGACGTCACCAAATTCGGCGTTATCTATGCGGGCGCACAGAAGAATATGGCTCCCGCGGGCATGACTCTCGTCATTGTACGCAAGGATCTTCTCGGCAAGGCACGCCCCGAGTGCCCCTCGATGCTCGATTGGAATATAATGGCGGAGAACGGCTCGATGTATAACACCCCGCCCTGCTACACCATCTATATGGCAGGTCTGGTTTACGAGTGGATCGAATCGCTCGGCGGCCTTGAGGTCATGAAGGAGATGAACGCGAAAAAGGCGGCTCTGCTTTACGACTATCTCGATTCGCAGGATTATTACATCGCCCCCGTCAGAAAGGACTGCCGTTCGATGATGAACGTCACCTTCATCACGGGCGACGCCGATCTTGATAAGAAATTCGCATCCGAGGCTGAAAAGGCAGGGCTCAAGAACATCAAGGGCCACCGCGTAGTCGGCGGAATGAGAGCTTCTATCTATAACGCAATGCCCTATGAGGGCGTCGAAGCGCTCGTCGCGTTTATGAAGGATTTCGCAAAGAACAACCCGAAGTAATCAGGAGAAAATCATGAAAAATATAAAGCTTATGAATAAGATCGCCGCGTGCGGCACCGATATTTTCGACCGCGCGGAATATCAGGTCGGCGAGGATGTTGCCGCTCCCGAGGCTATAATGGTGCGCTCGGCGGCGCTGCATGATATGGAATTTAACCCCGAGCTCGTTGCTATCGCGCGTTGCGGCGCGGGTGTCAACAATATCCCGATCGACCGCTGCACAGAGGCGGGAATCGTCGTTTTCAACACCCCCGGCGCGAATGCAAACGGCGTCAAGGAGCTCGTCATCTGCGCGCTTATGCTCGCTTCTCGTGACGTCATCGGCGGCGCAAACTGGGCGGAAACACTCACCTCCGACGTCGCAAAGACGGTAGAGAAGGGCAAATCCGCATTCGCGGGCTGTGAGCTTCGTGGAAAGACCCTCGGAGTCATCGGTCTTGGCGCGATCGGCGCAATGGTCGCAAACGCCGCGATCGACCTTGGCATGAAGGTCATCGGCTACGACCCCTACCTTACCGTTGACGGCGCATGGCGCATCTCGCGTGCAGTAGGCCACGCGGTAACTACCGATGAAATTTTTGAAAAGAGCGATTATATCACCCTCCACGTTCCCGCAGTTGAGGCAACAAAGGGCATGATCCGCAAGGAAAACATCGACAAGATGAAGCAGGGCGTCAAGATCATCAACCTTGCGCGCGCAGACCTTGCCATCGCGGCTGACATAAAGGATGCGATCGCAGAGGGCAAGATCTCGGCTTACGTCACCGACTTCCCGACCGAGGAAACCTTGGGCGTCAAGGGTATCGTCAACATTCCCCACCTTGGAGCATCCACCGGCGAGAGCGAGGACAACTGCGCTATTATGGCGGCAAATCAGCTTGTCGAGTTCCTCTCGACGGGTAACATTCGCAATTCTGTCAACTTCCCCGCGATCGACCTTCCCGCGCACGCGGGCAGAAACGTCCTCGTCCTCCACGCAAATATCCCCGCAACGATCGCAAAGATCGCGGGCGCGGTTGCCGAGAGAGGCGTAAACATCGAGCATCTTTCGAACAAATCGCGCGGAAACAACGCCTGCTCACTCCTCGCACTTGCGGAGGGCACGTCCGACGTGGATATCGAGGCAATGAAGCAGACGATATCCGAGCTTGACGGAATTTGGAGAGTTATTGTTATTTAAGTTTTAAATATTGTTCGGCTGATTCACTTAAAATGGTGGATCAGCCGATTTTTAGTGCAGAGTTGTGGTGGATTTTGTACTTTGCATTTTTCTTCACCAAAATTATCGAAAAACATTGCCATACATAGCAATTTGTGGTATAATATAATATCAAAAAATCAAAAAAGATCCCTTTGGGTCGGGATCCGGAAGGAGAAAAAATGACAGAGGTACTTTTGACTGCAATCGGCGTCGGCGGGGCAACTTTGTTCGGCGCGGTGCTTGGATTTGTATTCAAAAAAATATCTCACCGCATGGGCGACATCATGATGTCCTTTGCGGCGGGCATAATGCTTGCGGCGGCGGTGCTTGGACTTATCATACCTTCGATCGATTACGGCGGGGGCGGAAAGGGGCTGCCCATCACCATCATCGGCATCTTTCTCGGCGCGCTGACGGTAAATGCGCTCGATAAACTCGTTCCCCACCTGCACAAGCTTTCGGGAGTCGATCCCGAAAACGTTGAAAACAGCGGAAAAGTTCATAAGATTCTGCTTTTCGTGCTTGCTATTGCCATTCATAATTTCCCCGAGGGAATCGCGGCGGGCGTCGGATTCGGCACCGATAACGTTACCGACGGCATCCTCATCGCCCTCGGAATCGCGCTCCAGAACATCCCCGAGGGTATGATTATCATCTCGCCGATGCTTGCGGCGGGAATCAAGCCGCGCCGTACCTTCCTCATCGCAGCCATAACCGGTGTGGTCGAGGTAGTCGGCACTCTTATCGGCTATCTTGCCGTCAGCCTTGCACAGGCGGTGCTCCCCTTCGCGCTCGCATTTGCCGGCGGAACAATGCTTTACGTCGTCAGCGACGAAATGATCCTTGAAACACACGCGCACGGCAGCGAGCGCGCGGCAACATATTCTTTGCTCATCGGATTCTGCACTATGCTGACGCTTGACGTTCTGCTTGGATGATAAAATGAAGCTCCACGCACCGAAATACTATCTTGATTTCGCCTGCATTGCAGACAAATGCAAGCATAGCTGCTGCATTGGATGGGAGATCGACGTCGACGAGGCGGCAAGGCGCAAATATTCCGCGCTCCGCGGCGGCTACGGTGAGGAGATAAAGAAAAGCATCTGCGGCGAGATTCCGCATTTTGCCCTGCGCGAGGATGACAGATGCCCGCATCTCGATTCGCGCGGGCTTTGCAAGATCATCTGCGAACTCGGCGAGGGCTATCTTTGCGACATCTGCCGCGAGCACCCGCGGTTTTACAACGACACCGCGCACGGCCGCGAGGCGGGACTCGGCATTTCCTGCGAGGAGGCTTGCAGAATAATTTTTTCCTCGGATAATTACGCCGAAATGATCGAGATCGGCGAAGAAGACGGCGAAACCGATCTTTTCTTCGATGCGGTCGCCGAGCGAGAAAAGATTTACGCAATCCTTTCCGACAGAAATATTCCCTACGCCGAAAGACTGCGCAAGATCGCGGAAAAATACGATTCCGCGCCCGAAAAGCTTTCGGACGACGAATGGAAAGAGCTCATTGGGGACCTCGAATACCTCGACGAGTGCCACCGCGAGCTATTTTCGCGCTATTCGTCAAAACCCGAAACGCCCGCAGAAATCGAGCCCGAGCTTGAGCGCGCGCTTGCGTATTTCATCTACCGCCACGCATCGGCATCGGAAAATGAAGAAGAATTCCGCGCCGCAGTGGGTTTTTCCCTCTTCTGTGAACGACTACTCGCATCGATCGCGACAAAAGAAACCGTCCTCGACTGCGCCCGAATCCTCTCCGAAGAGATCGAGTATTCCGAGGACAATACGGATGCTGTAAAAACGGAATTTTTATTTTGATATGAAAAAACAGCCCGAAAATCGGGCGTTTTTTTACCTTCATTCTGCCAAAGGCAGATTATCATTCGACGTAGTCGACTATCATTCGCGCGAAGCGCGATTATCATTCCGCCGAAGGCGGATAAATCCTTTAGAACGCTCCTCCCATACGAAGCAGGAAGGTTACGAGGAATACGGTGATTGCCGAAACGAGGGTCGACCAGACAACGAGCTGTCCCGCAAGGGTGACGTCGCCGCCCATTTCCTGAACCATAGGTACGCTGGGAACTGCAACGGGGGTTGCAAATGCGGCTACAAGAGTAGCAAACTGTGCGGCGCTGAATCTCTCGCGGAAGAAGAGGAATGCCACGCCGAGAACGAGCGCGGGAACGATCACGGTGCGGGTGAGAGTACCGAAAATGATCTCCTTTTTGAGAGCGGCAACAGCCGAGAACTCAAACTGTGCACCGAGAACGAGAAGTGCGAGCGGGATCGCAAGGTTTGCAAGATACTGCAGAACCTGGAAAAGGGGAGTAATGTTCGAAAGCTTGAAGGTGATTCCTGCGGGCTCGAGCACAAGAGTGCGAACAGCAACGCAGAAAAGTGCCGCGAAGATACCGATGATGAGGGGGTTCTTGATGATGTCAAGAATGATCTTCTTGGGGGAGACCTTCTCGCCGCTGTCGTTGCCGAGCGCGGAAAGGCTGATAACGGCAAGAACGTTGAAGCAGGGAATGAGCGCGGCAGAAAGAATGGTTGCCGCCATCATGCCCTCGTCGCCGTAAAGCGAGCCTGCAAGGGGGATACCGATCAGGGAGTAGCCCGAACGGAAGATTGCCTGAACGAGAACGCCGACGCGGTCCTTCTTACCCGCGATCATCATGCAAGCGGGAACAGAGAGCGCAAAAACGATGAAAAGCGCGATCAGGCAGTATCCGATAAAGCCGAGATCGACGTCGGACAATGACATCTTGTAGATATTAACGAAGAGCATTACGGGCATGAACGCGCGGAAGACGAGCTTGTTTGCCTTTTTGGCAAAATCCTCGTCCATCATGCCGATCTTTTTGAAGAAATAGCCGACAACAACGGCAAGAACGATGGGAGCAACAGCGGAGAGAGCGAAAATGAGCGAATCCATAAATTTGATCCTTCTTTCCTATTTTAAATAACTCCAATATTTTACCACTTTTTTCATCCCGCTTCAAGTGCATTTTTTGACGATTTTCTACCTATTTATATAAATTTTTTGTGTGAGTTGCC
>JAZORB010000039.1:0-7960 GCA_045656385.1 Eubacteriales bacterium
GCAGGAATGAATCCCGCAAATATGGATATGAACATCTTCGGACAGATGATGAAGCACAACGACCTCAAGGTTCAGCCCTGCATGCCCGAGGACGTTGCAAACATGCTCCTCTTCTTCGCCTCCGACGAATCAAGAGCCATCACCGGACAGACACTTGTCACCGATTTCGGTTCGACACTTTAATTCAATAATAACAAAAGGTTGGCTTGCGCCAACCTTTTATTTTATTTTCCACGCCCGCGCTCTGCCTTTTTTTTCGGCTTCTTCGATGATTCCGATATTTGCGAGCGCAGCGAGAGCCATATAGGCGTGTTTGGAGTGCGGTATTTTTGCCGCCTTGCGGTATTCCTCGGTGGTGAAGCTTTCGCCGAGTCCCTCGGGGATCAGAGCGAGATAGTCGCTTTTTTCGGCAAACACGACCTCGTCGAGGATATCGACGGGCAATCTTTCAAAGCGTGAAGATCGAATCTTTTTGTCCTTTCCTCTGCCGTCGAGGAAGCGGTATTCCTCTTCCTCAATAAATAGGAACCAAACGGCAACGCGCCCCGTGGCAAGTGCCTCCGAGATATAAACAAGCTCGTGTGCGCCGCCAAAAACGTTCGTGATTCCCGCTACTCTTCTTCTCGGCTGTGACTCACCCGTTTCGGGGTCGATCCACACACGGTATTTCTTCATTGGAAGCGGATGAACGACGGTGACGTGGCAATCCGAGGTTTCAAGATAGTGGCTGAGCTTCGCCTTTAAGGGATAAAGCGAGCCCGTTTGTATCTCGAAAATCTCCTCATCGTGCTTGACGTCGGCAACAAAGCGCTTGCCCATGTCGATCTCGTATTTCGATTCATCGGAGCAAACAAAGCGTTTGAGCGCGATGTGCATCCTTTTTTCATTGAGAGTTCCGATTCCGCCGCCCTCCGCCGCAGTCCTTTCGGTTAGGACCGCGCGGCAGATGGAGCGGAATTTTTCTCTTTCAAGCTCGCTTATCACGTTGCAATACCCGCAAACTGATTCGAATAGAGCTTATGATACTCACCGCCAAGAGCAAGAAGCTCCTCGTGGCTGCCCGATTCAACGATTGTGCCGTGATTGAGAACGACGATCACGTCGGCATCGCGGATGGTTGAAAGTCTGTGCGCGATGATGAGCGATGTGCGGTTCTTCATCAGCGCGACCATTGCCTTCTGGATATGCATTTCGGTTCTCGTGTCGACAGAGGAAGTTGCCTCGTCAAGAATGAGAATTCTCGGGTCGGCAAGGACTGCGCGCGAGATCGAAAGAAGCTGGCGCTGACCTTGCGAGAGGTTGCTTCCCGACTCAGCAAGCTCGGTGGCGTAACCCTCGGGCAGACGGTCGATGAAGAAATCTGCGTGCGAGGTGTGCGCCGCGCGCTTCATATCCTCGTCCGTCGAGTCCTCGCGGCCGTATTTGATATTCTTCTCAATAGTGTCCGAGAAAAGAACGGTGTCCTGAAGCACTATCGCGATCGCGCGGCGAAGATCAGCCTTCGGGATCGTGGTGACCTCAACGCCGTCAACCGTGATCGAACCGCTGTCGGGCTCGTAGAATCTTGTCAAAAGGTTTACTATTGTGGTTTTGCCCGAGCCCGTTGCGCCGACTATGGCAACCTTCTGTCCCGCCTTGACGCTGAGGTTGAGACCCTTGAGCACCTTTTCGCCCTCGACGTATGAAAAATCAATATCCTTGAACTCGATATCTCCGCGAAGCGCGGCGATGTCGATTTTTTCTTTGCCCTCGTCAACTTCGTTCGCGCTGTCAAGAATGGCAAAGATTCTCTCCGCGCCCGCAAGTGCGGTCAGTATCGTCGAATACTGATTTGCGATCATATTGATCGGATGCGAGAATTTCTTTGAATACTGAAGCATCGCCTGAACAGAACCGATTGTGAAAGCCGCGCCCGTAATCGGATCGGCATTCAGAATGAGATATCCGCCGACAGCGGCGATGAGAACGTACTGCAGGTTTCCGATAAAGTTCATCACGGGACCCATGATCGAGCCCCAAACGCGCGCGGAGATCGAGCAGCTGCGGAAATTATCCGAGATCTCGCCGAATTTCTCGATGGCATCGGGCTCCTTACCGTAAGCCATAACGGTTTTGTAACCCGTCACCATCTCCTCGATCTGTCCGTTGAGCTGACCGAGTAGCTTTTGGCGACGAATGAAGTATTTACGCATAAATTTCGCCAAAGTTGACGATACTAAAATGGTTATCGGTATCGTCACAACGGCAACGAGAGTGACGATCCAGCTGTAATGGAGCATCATGCAAAGCGCGCCGATAAGCGTGAGCACGCCAGAGAAGAGTGCTGTCAGCGACTGCGACATCGCGGTCGACACGTTTTCCGCGTCATTCGTCAGTCGGCTCATTATGTCGCCGTGGCGGTGGCGGTCTGTGTAGCTGATGGGGAGCTTGGAGATCTTATTGAAAAGATCGCGGCGGATGTGGTAAACGGTATTCTGCGCGAGCTTTGCTGCTACACGCGACTGAATGAGTTGGCTTGCAGCACGAACGATATATGCACCGAACATTATCACAAGCACTAAACCCAAAGCCTTCATGTCAACGCAAAGCTTACCCGCCTCGTCAAAATAAAATTCGTCGATGGCAAGCTGCTGGAACATGGGGCTGAGAACGTCGGAAACCGTTACGATAATTGTGGCAACGATAAGGAAAATGAGGATAAATGCGCTCTTGCCCGAATATCGCAAGAGGCGCGAGATCGTTTTGCCGAGATCCTTCGGCTTTTCGCGGTTGATGCGCGCGTTCATTCCTCCGGGACCGCCGGGTCCTCCGCCGGGTCGGAGATTCATTCTTACTTCCTGTCTTTCGGGAGGTCTCTGTTCAGCCATTAGTCTCTACCTCCTTCAACATTCTGGCGCTGCGAAGCGCAAATATCGCGATATGTTTCGCTTATCTTAAGCAATTCCTCATGCGGAGCGCAATGAAGAATGCGTCCGTCGGATTCTATAACGGCAATTCTGTCGGCGTGGCGCACGCTGGCAATTCTCTGTGCGACCATAACGACAGTGGTGTCCTTCATAGCCTCGCGGAGCGCGGTCTGAAGCTTTGCCTCGGTTGCAAGGTCAAGCGCGGAGGTCGCATCATCGAGAATGAGGATCTCGGGACGTCTTACGATAGCGCGGGCGATCGAAAGACGCTGCTTCTGCCCGCCCGAGAGTGACGCGCCCTTTTCTGCTATAAAGGTGTCGTAGCCCTCGGTAAATTCGCTGACGAAGGAATCTGCCTGCGCGATACCTGCCGCCCCACGGATCTCCTCATCCGTCGCGTCATCCTTGCCCCACCTGATGTTATTTGCTATCGTATCCGAGAAGAGCTCGCTCTTCTGCATAACGTAGCCGATCTTTTTGCGAAGCGAGGGAAGATCGTATTCGGCAATATCTCTTCCTTCAATATATACCTTGCCCTTTGATGCATCGTAATATCTCGGAATGAGCGAAATAAGCGAGGATTTGCCCGAGCCGGTCGCGCCGATAACGGCAAGGGTCTCGCCCTTTTTGACGGTCAGGGATATATCGGACAGCACGTTTTTGCCCGTTGTGCCCGGATATTTGAAGTCAACGCCCTTGAATTCGATGGCGATCTCGGAGCTTCTGCCCTCCTTCGCGTCGCCGCCCTTGATAACGGGATCCGATTCAAGAACCTCAATGATTCTCTTCGAGGATGCGCCGGCGCGCGAGATGGTCTGGAAGATCATCGTCAGCATCATAAGCGAGTTGACGACCTGCGTTACGTAGGTGATAGCCGCCATAACAGTACCCGTGGTCATGCCCGAAGCCTCGATCTGAGTCTGCAGACCGCCGATATAGATGATGGCAACTGTTGCAAAGGCGAGTGAAACGATGAGAATGGGGTTGATGAAGGTAAGAAGAAGCTGAACCTTGAGGTTTGTATCGCGCATTTCGCTGTTTGCGCCCTCAAAGCGCTCGCATTCGTAGTCCTCGCGGACGTAAGCCTTGATAACTCTTGCGCCGCTGATATTCTCGCGCGCGACCGAGTTGATGCGGTCAAGCTTTTTCTGCACCTCGGAGAAAAGCGGAACAGCCTTGCGGATGACGAAAACCATAGCAAAAAGCTGAAGCGGAAGTGTGCAAAGAAGCACAAGACCGAACCTCACGTTGAGCGAAAGCAGCATTATCGTGCCTCCGATGAAGAACATGGGCGAGCGCACAACCATTCGGAGCATGTGCTCGACGAATTCGACAAGGATGGTGATATCGTTCGTCATTCTCGTGACGAGCGAGCCTGTGGTGAACTTATCGGTCTGCTCGACAGAAAGCGACATCACGCGCGAATATGCATCGCGGCGAAGGTCGTTGCCGAATCCCTGCGAGGCCTTTGCGGCGGTATAAGCACAGAAGGTTCCGAAAAATCCGCCCACAAGGGTGACACAGAGCATCAGGATGCCGAAAAGGATTATGATCTCCATTCTCGTTGCATCTGCACCGAGGAAAAGATCAATAAGCTTTGCGGCAAGGGGAGAGCCGTGCTCGAGGTCGGTTGCGGAATAGCCCTCAACTCCGTAATTGACTATGTAGGACATCAAATAAGGCAAGCAAAGGTCGCCAAGCACCTCGCCGATCATCATGAGCGGTGAGATGAGCGCCACGAACCAATATGGTTTGAGATATGGAAGCAATTTTTTCATTCTTCTCTTCCTTTCGGCTTTTCAAGATTGTCGCGGATGCGCAAGAGCATCGAGCGCAAAAGCTCGATCTCCTCGGGCGAGAAACCCGCCATCATTTCGTTGTCGACCGTGACAAAGCGTTCGTCGTTATCCCTCTCAAGGGCGTGCCCCTTGTCGGAAAGATAAACTCGCGCGGCTCGCTTGTCATCCTCGTCAGTCTCGCGGACTATATAGCCCTCGTCCTCGAGGTGCTTGAGCGCAACACTGACTGTGGGCGGCTTGAGCCCTGCACGGCGGGAAAGCTCAAGCTGAGTAATGCCCTCCTCGCGCGAAAGGCAAAAAAGAATCGAGCGACAGCTGTTCTGTGTCATTATCGGATCGTTCTCGCGCGAACGCAGGGTGCTTCTTTGCGCGCGCGAAATATGCCCTATCAACATTGCAGGCGTCAGCATATCATCTGTAAGTGGTGCCTTTTTCATAATAATCTCCTTCTGCAAATTAGTTTGTTCATAAACTAATTAATATTATAACAGATTTTCTCGGAAAGTCAAGTAATTAATTAGTTTATTAACAAATTATTTTTATAAAAAATGGCACGGGAATCGAATTTTACTACACATTAAATTTAATCAAGGGGGCAAATTATTATTGCGGAAAAGTTGAGTAGGGTGACAAGAATAATCCGAACTTGCATTACTCTTGTCACCCTAAGCGCATCTTGACCGCAACAAAAGAAACCGGTGGATCTTATGCAGATAAAAAGAAAAATAAGCAGACTGACGGCATTTGTCTGCGTGCTTGCGGCACTATTTCTCTTTACCTCGAGCGGCGAAGAGCTCGGTGTGACGGGCAAGGCTCTTCCCGCATCCGCAAGCGCAGAATCGGAAGAGATAAAGCTGATTCCCGGAGGAATGGTCTTCGGTGTCAGATTTTTCACAGAGGGTGTGCTCGTCGTCGGCATACCCGAAAGCTCGGGCAGTCCCGCGTATGCGGCGGGAATACGGGTAAATGACGTTATAATCAAGGTTGGCGGCGCAAAGATCAGCGATGCCGAGGGGCTCAGCCGAGCCGTCAACTCAAGCGAGGGAAAACCTATAGAATTCATCTGCCGTCGCGGTGACCGCGAATTCACCGCTTCCGTCACGCCGAGGCTTGAAGAGAGCGGTTATAAGACAGGTATCTGGGTGCGCGACAGCGGCGCAGGTATCGGCACCGTAACCTTCATTGACCCGAAAACGGGGCTTTTCGGCGGACTCGGACACGGAATTTGCGACGCAGACACGGGCAAGCCGATGCCGCTCGGGCGCGGCGTCCTCCTCGGAGTCAACATTGGCGGCATAACCAAGGGAGCTGCGGGCGATCCCGGTGAAATACGCGGCAGCTTCCGTCAGGAAAAGCTCGGCGCGGTGACGGATAACACCGACCGAGGAATATTCGGCATCTATTCAAAAATTCCGCCCTCGCTCTACGGGGAGTTGCCCATAGCGCACAAGGACGAGGTCAGGGGCGGCGCGGCAACCATTCTCTGCACCCTCGAGGACGGCAAGATCTGCGAATATAAGGTTGAACTGTCCTCGATAGACCCCCTGGCAGAGGGCGGACGGTGCTTCACGGTAAAAGTAACCGACCCCGCGCTCATAGCACAAACGGGCGGAATAGTTCAGGGAATGTCGGGCAGCCCGATAATTCAGAACGGCAAGCTCGTCGGAGCAGTCACCCATGTCCTCGTCGGCGACCCGACACGCGGCTACGGCATATTCATCGAAAATATGCTCTCTGCTGCCGAAAAATGAGAAGATCACCGAGACTCCGCGGAGTCTCGGTGACGGTTTTTATTAGCGATGATAAATAAGCCCTCCCGCTTGCGGGAGGGTTGGGAGGGTATAGAGAGGCGCGCGCAGGTTTTGCGCAACGTCAAAAGCCGAGGCACCAAGCCCCGGCTTTTTGTATGTTATATAATTTCAAGACCGTTAACGTCGGGCAGCGGAGGATATTCATCCTCAAGATTATCCGAATACCAATAGGCAACCGATGAAATATCATCCTGAAGCGGCAGGTATCTCTTTTCGCTTCTCCATCCGAGCGCCTGGATCGTTACCTTCAAGTCTTCCTCGAAGTAGATCGGGTCGGTGATGTGGAAACGGTACATATTGAAGTAGCGCGTTGCAAGATACGTTTCATCCGTCGCGCGTACCTTGGAAAGTCCCGAATAAGGCGTTGAAAATTCAACATATTTTCCGTTCACGTCAAAATTGTACGCGCCGCAGAAATAGTCCTCGGTTCCCGTTCCGCAGATCGTGGGGAATTCGCCGTCGCCGTCAATGAAGAACTTGATCTCGCCCTCGCCCCACCAGCCGTTCGACTTGACGCCCCAGTGCATATATGTGCCGACATAGTGACCGTTGCCCTTGATTCCGTCAAGAATAACGTAATTTTCCATATAAGGCAGCGGATTTACGCGACGGAAAGAGGCGTGAAAATAAAGGCTGTCCTCGGGGATTTCCTTTTCCTCACAGTCGATCTGATAATATACGTTACAAGGATTGACGCCGAGATTTTCGATCTCAAAGCGGAAGGACTTGCGGTAAGGCATTTCAAAATAGCAGTTGAGTCCGCGCTTGGGATTGACACAGATCGGCAGGCTCGAGATCTGTCTGTACTCACGATAATCGGCGTTTGCGAAGAAATCCGACAGCGGCACCTCAACTGCGGGATTCTTCTGCCCATCAAAATAGATGCGAAGAATGAGAAGTCTGCCCGCCTTTGCATTGTCCGTGATCCAGAAATGCTTGATCGCGCCCATGCCCTTGATATCGGCAAGAATTATCTTCTCACTGGGCTGTACAACGAGATAGGGATTGACCTTCCAACCCTGACCAAGCTCGCGTGCGGCATGGGAAGCACTACCCTCGGTCGCCATTCCTCCACGGCCCTTCTCTCCCGTAAGATTCTCGGGTGAAACAGAAAAGCTGCGATAATTCTTCTTTTGAGTCAAACTGTTCAGCATTTTTATTCCTCCAATTTCGTCAGAGTTCTGTAAACTACGGTATGTTTTTCGTCAAGATACTGCGTTCTGTGCCAATGGCCCGAATACCAATGCTTGAACTCAACATGATTGTCAACGTAATTGATAAATCCGTTCTGTGTCAGAGGGTTAGCATTGGGATTTTCAATGCGGTATTTATGCGTCAGCACGTAATCGACCTTGTTTTTATGCGCTTTCAGATTTCGGTAAGCGCGGATGATCTCCTCCTCGGTCGGCTTTTCCTGCTCCCAGCGGAGACCCCAATCGAACCA
>JAZORB010000040.1:0-7709 GCA_045656385.1 Eubacteriales bacterium
TGCTCCTTGCACGCCTGGAGCGAGGCGGAATTGCGCAATTATGAAGAAGCCTCTGCTACTCTCCCGATCACCGTGACCGTTACCGACCCTTGGGGCGGATTTAAAGGATGGTCTAACTATGTTAACGGCGATACCATAGAAGTCAGATGGTCCGAGAGTCTTTTTTACGTTCGGAGCTGGATATACAAGATATTTACGAAGGAAGAACCCGTCAAGTTCTACGACGTATCGGGTGCCAATAATGAAGAGGAGCGCGAGAAACTTAAAAACGAGGCGGTACCCGTCGAGATCTCGCTTTCTGAATATCTGAAGGATATTCAGGTCAAGCTCTCGCTGCCGATAGGAGAGGTCAACTCCCAAGGCTTCCCCGGTGGCGACTACTACTGGCCCGACCTGATCGGCATCAGCTCGCTTTCCTGCGAGCCCGAGCTCCTCCCGGATTACGGCTGTGAGATCACTTGGTATGATGGGTATGACGAGAGCATCTTCTATGGCGAAGAGCCGCTTTGCCTCATTCCCGAGGGGAAGGCTGAGCGATACGATAACGGCAATGGCGAGGCTCTTGTGAAGATCTCGGTCCGCAACCCGATCGGATACTACGTAAACGGCGAGTGGGTGCTCGACCACGTAGAGTGGCTCGAGTGCGAATATAAGCTGAAGATCGCGGGTACGTATACGGGCGGAGACTGGAAAAGCATTTACTGTCCCGTTCCCATCGTCGAGTTTGTGGGCGGCGAAATTGACGTATCGCCGAGCGTTGACGTCTTGAGCGCGGCTCTTGCGGACAACAGCCGTCTTGATGAATTCCGCGAGAAAATGAGCTTCTGCCTCCCCGAGGCGTCGCCCGACGCCGTGGTGACCGAATGGAAGCATTATGCGGATAATACGTATAATTCGATCTATGATCATGCTTTGAAGATCAAATCCGAGAATCCGTACGATCTGACCGAAATTGAAGACAACGTTAAGTTCAGACACAACGTCACGCTGATCGTCCTTGCCGCATCCGCGGTAGCGGCATTCGTAATAGGTTTGCTTATGATACGACGCCGTAAGCACGACATCATACTTATGCGTACGGCAGGTGAATCGAAGCCGAAAGTATACGCCGGCTTCATTCTTGAACAAATGACGTGCATTCTTCTCGGAGTAATCGTCGGCGGCGCCTTCTATTTGTGGAAGCCGATAGACAAGCTTTTAATCTTCGCGCTCGTCTGCTTCGTCGGCCTCACTCTCGCGACCGTGATATTTATGAGCAAAAAACTTATCAAAACCGTCAAGGAGGATTAATAATGAGTATTTCACTTAAAAACGTATCTTACAGCTATCAAGGAAAGTTTCAGACCGTCCGCGCGGTTAACGGCGTCTCTTATGATTTCGAACCCGGAAAGTGCTATGCCATCGTCGGCAAATCCGGCTCGGGTAAGACCACTCTCCTCTCGCTGATGGCGGGACTTGATCTGCCCACCGAGGGCTCGATCATCGTCGACGGCAAGACCACGAAGGAATGGAACCGCAACCGTATGCGCCGCGATGCCGTCAGCGTAATATATCAGAATTACAATCTCTTCCCTCTTCTGACCGTGCAGGAAAATATTATGTATCCGCTCGATCTGAAGAAAACTCCGAAGAAGAAAGCGACAGAGCTGGCAATCAAGATGCGCGAACGAGTAGAGCTTTCGGCGACATACGATAAGCGTCTGCCCGCTCATCTTTCGGGCGGCGAGCAGCAACGCGTGGCGATCGCGCGCACTCTGGCGCAAGGATGCAAGATTATCCTCGCCGACGAGCCCACGGGCAATCTCGATTCGACTAACACCGAAAACATAGTCAAGATCCTCTGCTCCCTCGCCCACGATGAAGGCTGCACTGTCATCATAGTCACCCACGACCCCTCCGTCGCAGAACAAGCCGATACCGTCCTGCAAATGAAGGACGGCGCGTGGATTTAAAGAACTTAATAGACAATGCATATTTTTTGTTATCACAGCTTGACTCTTCGTGTCGTAAATTTAATTTTCTGATTTGAAAATTGTTTACCTTATTCATTCGCAACTTTTCCGCAAACAATGATTCAACCCCATTCGCAAACACATCAAAACGTGATATAATGCATTCAGCATTATTCCAAACGATGTGTTCGGCGAAAAGGATTTATATTGCGAAAGCTTTATTTTACAATGCTTTTGAACCGTATGAAGTTATCAAAAAAAGCACTCAAGCGTAGAGCTGAAGGGTCTCATCGACGCAGGTAACACCCCCATGGTAGGAATGACGGTTGCTGTTGCTATCGAAGAGGCAATGAAATAAGATCTTGAGTTTTTAACTCAAATATAAAATGACACGTCTTTCGGATTTCCGATTGACGTGTCGTTTTTTGTTTGGTAAATTATAAAAACATTTTATTTGAAAATATCAAGCGGTACTTTCGACGTTGTCGGACCGCAGACCTCGAGGCGGTAGCCATCGGCGGTCTTAACAAATCTGACGGGGTCGATTGCAACGTGACGAGGCTGAACGGTGGTTGGTGTGTTATGGGTATGATAAACCATCACCATTCCGCCCGTGTGAGTTTCGATTATCGAGCAATGGCCCGTGCCGCGTGTGTCGGCGGTTCCGCGAAGAATGGGATTATGCTCGCTCTTCTTGAAGCCCTCAAGAGGATTCGTTGAAGTAGCATATCCAACAGCGTAATCAGCCTCGAAATGGCTGCCCGAATAAACGAGGTAATAAACGCCTTCTTTTTTCAGCATAAAGGGAGCTTCAACAACGCCGCCACGCTTCATCGTCTTTTCCCAATCCTCGGTGGGCGTGAAGATGAGCTTTTCGGTTTCCCACTTTGGTGTCAGGCAATCGGATTCCATCTCAACACCCCAGATACCATAGGCTCTGCCGTCGCACCATGAGGTATAATAGAGATAGATCTTTCCGTCATCATCAACGAAGATATGACCGTCGATGGTCTTTGTCAGGAAGGGCATCTCGCCCGCGCAAACGAAGGGACCTTCGGGCTTATCGGCAACTGCGATGCCGAATCCAGCCTCGCCCATCGAAACTGCCATGTAGAACTTGCCGTTTATATACTCAACGTCGGGTGCCCACATATATCTCTTGTCGATATTCCAAGAGACCTCGGGGAGGGACACGCCGACATATTCCCATTCCGCAAGATCAGCGGAGCGGTAGACGGGATAGTGATTGCCCGTCACGTACATATAATAATAACCTTCGTGATAAAGGATATCGGGGTCGGCGGCGTTCATGACGACGTTGTTCTTATAAGTCTTGCCGCGGTCAACAAGCTCGGTTTCCTTGCAATCAATCGCAGAAAGCTGAGCACCGTATCCGCTAACCTCACCTATACGAACCTCTCCCGCAAGATCGGGAGTTTTCACCTCAAATATCTGCCAGGTGTCAATATTTAAAGCCGGATCCCAAACACAGACGCGAAGATATTCACCGTCAAAATGACAATATACGTTGTAGGTATATTCCGGTTCCGAAAGAACCACCTTCTTTGCAAGCTCGGTTCTCTTCTGTTCCTGCTTGTAAAGAGCAACGCTATTCAAGGTAAATTCAACGACATATCTCTCACCAATTCTGATCTCGATGGTACTGTTTTTATGTGACAGAGCAGCAGTAAATGCAAGGCTGCTGTTTTTACCGAAGCCTTCTGCAACTTTATTGAGTGTAGTTGTGTTTTCAATTATGCAGAGATCGGACGGCAGACCACCGTCTGTAAGCGCGTACATAAAGCGAAAAACTGCAGCATCATAAAGATCGTCGTTGGTTGCCGAGATAACGATCTTCTTGTTTATAACCGCAACGATTATGTCATTCTCACCCATCATTTCGAGTGCAATTTGGCTTTCGGGGCGGTTGGTATTTCCGACAAGCATCTCACATTCGCGCTCGGAAGTTGTGTCTGCTCTATAATCAATGCTGACATTATATTCTCTTCCTATTGCATTCGAGGAAAGAATAGCAAGATACTTTTCCTTATAGGCATCGCTCGGATAGATAATGATATATTTACTCGGATCAAACGACAGCATAGTGTCTTCCTCGCTTTCTTCCGTTGTAATTTCGGGGACTTCGGTGGTGTCTACGGCTTCTTCTTCCTTTTCGCAGGAAATAAAGATGGCTAAAAGCACAAATAATGCCAAAGCAATCAAAAAGCATTTCTTCATATCGTCACCCAAAAATTTTTAAGCTTTTTCAAAAATGTCGATAAGGTATCTCGAGATTTCAACAGAATACTGCTCGTAAAGCTTTCTTGACGCAGGGTGGGGAATCTTTTCGGGCTGGAGCTCAAAATTGAACTCGCCCTCATAGCCGACTTCCTTGAGCGCCGCCATAACATTCTCCCACGGCACAGTACCCATGAAGGGAGCCTTGTGCATATCCGAGGCGCGGTTGTTATCGTGGACGTGGAGCATCTTGATGCGCTTGCCCATCATGCGGATAACTTCGGGGATGTCGTTGTCGAAGAATTTGTTCTGGTGGCAATGGCCGATATCAAAGCAGATGCCGACCTTGTAGCCTTCATTGGCAAGTATATCGACCGCTTCGATCAGCTCCCCAACAGGGCGGCGGCACATATTTTCGATAGCAATACCGATGTTCTTAACGCCCGACTCGGCAAAAAGACGCTTTACGTATTCAACCGTGCCCTCGACGGTACTAACGTGCATAACAGTCCACTCGGCGCCGAGATACTCGGATGCCTTGAGAGAACGAACCGCCATTTCGTGGCAGTAAGCAAACTTTTCCGACTCGGTGTCGGTATAATCGTAGCGATAAGGCAGATGAGTAGTTGCGATCTTCAGCCCAACCTCCTGCGCCTTTGCTATGTAAGGGTCGAGTTCCTTTTCCCAATCCTCGCAGTCGAGAATGTCCTCGTGTGGATAGGGATCGTCATGGTAAATGACTCTGGTAAGTCCGACGTCGATGGCATCGTAACCAAGCTGTTTAAGCTCTTCGATCTTTCTGATATTTGCATTTGCTGAAAGTAACATGGCAAACTCCTTAATTCATGATAAATCAATTATACCATATTTAGCATAAAAAATCAAGGCATCTCCGAAGAGATGCCTTGAAATATATAATTTTATCAACCAAAGAATGCGAAGGTTCCGAACAGACCGGTGAAGAAATCGCGAGCCTGCTCATAGGCGCTCTCGATGGTTTCCTCAATCTCGGCTGCCTTAGCCTCGGCTGCTTCGATAGCAGAATCTGCAAGTCCGGTTGCAGCTTCGTAAGCCGCATCGGCAAGATCGCTTGCCGCATCCTTTGCTGCATTAACAGCCGCATCGGCAACAGCTTGCTTTGCGCTGTCGGGAATGATGTCGTAAATATCACACGCAACGTCAACAGCAACCTCAATGGGATTTGATATGATATTGAATCTGCAAGTGGTGTCGCCGGTGATATAGTAGTTGGGATTGCTGAGGGACTCAACCTTTGCGGTATATGTTCCACCGAACTTACCCCAACCCGAAACGGTCACGTCACAAGTGTCGCCCGCAACAACGCCAAAGAGCTTCGCGGTGGGAGTCTGACGCTCGCCGTTATACATCATATCGGTGTTCTCCCAAACAAGAATAACTTCTCTGGGCGCGATGGTAAAGGTCTTGCTGATGGAGCCGGAATAGTTACCGATAAGGGTAGCGGTTACGGTAGCAGTGCCGGCGTTTACGTTGTTTTCACCCGAAAGAGTGTAATCAACACCCTCTACCAGTTCCTTGTCGCCAATCGTAAAGCTGACTTCGGGAATAATAGGAGATCCGGTGTAGGTATATGCGCCGTTTACAGCCATAGTTGCAGGACGATAATAATATCTGCCGTTTGTATAGGTCCAAGTATGATTCTCTTTGATAACAGGCAGATTTCCTGTATGAATAAATCTACAATCAACAGCACTACTATAGGGCTCGGAATCAGCAAAATCATTGATTGTTTTTACAAGATCACCGGAATGAAGATCGTCAAGAACGAGAGCCTCAGTATAGTCATTCCCCTCAGCAAGGATACGCTGCGTTTCATTTGCTTCTTTAACAGCATAAGAATAGTAAGGATACGATGAATAATCCAAAATAAAGTTATTTGCAGCCATTGAAGTTATTCCGGAGGAACAATAAACAAATGCTTGATTCCACTCGGAGTCATCAGGGCCAACATAATTTATTGTACCATAATCAATATTATTTGCAATTATATTAACTGTAGAATTTGCATAGGCAATAATTCCCGATCCGTACGAGGATGATGATCTATTTTTATGTCCATATGTTATATTGCCTGTATTAATGCAAAACTGAAGATCAATATTTGCATAATTCTTCTTTGCATATACATATGCTGCAATACCACCGACACGCAAAGTAGCAGAAATGTCACCGGTATTAACACAACCCCAAATATAATAAACTGCAATGTTATTATCATTTCCTAGATATCCGCAGATTCCGCCCGCTTCGCTTTTATAATCCAATGTATCATTAGCGCTAATATCACCGTTATTCTCGCAGTAATAAAAATCGCCGTGACTCTTGGTTCCTTTGAGGGCAGGACGTGCGCAAATACCTCCTGCAACAGATGTTGAACCAGTGCACAAAATATCAGCGTTATTTATACAGTTTGTAAAAATGCCATTATTTATAATTGCCCCAATACCGCCTGCTCTGGGCTTGGTCTCTTTGGATTCTACGGTGATTTCACCATTATTAATAATATCGGTAAATGTGCTTACGTTATCAACCGAAGTAGCCTCACAAACAATCGATGCTGCATAGAAATTGGCATTAATATCAACATTGCTCGTAATATTTCTCGCAGTCATACCCTCAACCGATACTTGAGCAACTGCAGCAGATCTATCGCCTCCATCAATGCTTCCCTTAAGTACAAGGTTCTTGATTGTACCGTTAAATTCTTTAAACATAGGAGCGCTAACAGTAATGGTTCTTCCGCATCCATCAAAAGTACCGGAAAATGCATTTTCATATGTCGATGAAATCGAAATATCATTTGCAAGATAATAATTACCGTCAGCTGCCATAGCTGCAAAGCCTGCAGCGTCAGTGATGGCAATTGCACCATCTGCGGGTGTATAATCGGTTGCAACGGAACCAATTGTTGCTTCTGCTGCAGAAACAGAGAAGAAGCAAACAGAAAGAACCATGCAAAGTGCCATAATAATAGATAGCGTTTTTTTCATTATCTTTCTCCTTTTTATTGTTGGATAACTTTATTATAACACTTTATTCTCAACTTGTCAATAATTTTTGGAATATTATGTTATATTTATTAATATTTATTTCAAATTATAGCAAAAAACGCACCGAATATCCGGTGCGTTTTCTATATTTATTTCTTCGAAAATCTTCTTGCGTAGCCGCATCTTCGGCAGAGTTCCTCGGCGGCGCGGCGGCGGGTGAAGCCTTCGTATATCGCGCGGGCGCGGGGGGTGGCGAGAATGTCTTCGATCTCGCTCTCAAAAAGATTGCCGAGAGTGACCACTCCCTCCGAATCGAGGCAGCAGGGCACAACGCTTCCGTCAACGAGCACGCCGAACTGATCGCGCAGACCGTGGCAAAAGCAATCGCCGTCAGCGCCTATCGAGGGCGCACAAAGATCTGGCCAATCGAATCTGTCGCCGAATTCGAGAAAGAGGCGCGAGTGCAGGCGATAACTGTCGCCGCCGCGCA
>JAZORB010000041.1:0-6421 GCA_045656385.1 Eubacteriales bacterium
TATGAAAAAGTTGTTGTTTATTCTGCTTGTGTGCGTTCTGCTTCTCGACTGCCTCGTCGGATGCGCCGAGAAGCCGTTGCCGAAGGAAATGCCCGAGGATTTCTCCTTTGCGCTGACTTGGGGCGTCTATGGAATCAGCTCCTATGACAGCCGCACGGGTAAGCTCGTAAAGACCAAGGATGCTACGAATCCCGCGGATTACGTGACTTATCTGAAACTCTCCGATGAGGCACTTGAATTCATTTATGAAGATTTGCGCCGTCTTGATGTTGATTCCTATCCCGACGAGTACGACCCCGATCCCAGGATGGGAAGCGATCCGTCCGCGGATCTGATTCTCACTGTCCGTACGGGAGATCATGTGAAAACCATCACGGCAAAGGATGTTTCACTTTCCTATGAATCTTGGTTGCCCAAGGGTAAAAAGTTTCTCGATACCTGTTTGGGCATCAGCAATTTACTTATGTCCACCGAGGAATGGAAAGCCCTGCCTGATTATGAATTTTACTACGATTAAACCTATGAGCCGGCTAAATGCCGGCTCATTTTTTAATAAAAAACTTGACATTTTCCCCGAATGATTGTATAATCATAATATATCATTTTGGAGGTACTGTTATGTCCGAATTCAAGTTCCAAGCCCATAGAGGCGATAGTGTATCATATCCCGAAAATACCCTCATTTCCTACCTTGCCGCAGTTGAGCAGGGCTATAAGATCGTCGAAATGGACTGCAAGTTTACAAAGGATAACGTCTGCATCATGCTGCACGACGGTACGATAAACCGCACTTGCCGCCGCGAGGACGGCTCTGAGTTTGAGGAAAAGATCGCATCCACAGCGCTCACTCTCAATGAAATCAAGGCGCTCGACGCGGGGCTTTTCAAGGGCGAGCAGTTCAAGGGCACCAAAATTCCCACTCTCGCAGAAACTCTTGAAGCACTCAAACCCACGGGCGTTGACGTTAAGCTTGACAACGTTTTTCAGAGCTTCAACGAAGAGCAGTTTGAGATCTTCTGTGAGACCGTCAAAGCGGCTGATATGGGCGCGAAGGTCGGCTTCACCTGCAAGACTCTGCCCTATTTTGATTGGCTTGCAAAGAAGTTCCCCGAAGCTCATATGCACTATGACGGTCTTATGACGAAAGAAGCTCTTGAGCATACCCGCGCGGTTGCCGAGGGCAGAGTGACCTATTGGATTCCCTACGCAAACAAATCGACCGCGTGGTTCAAGGGCAGATTTGCCGATCCGGAATTCTGCGCCGAGGTTCGCAAGTACGGAAACATCGGCATTTGGACGATCGGCACGATGGAGGAGCTCTCCGAATCCGTCAAGGTCTTCGGTGCTGTTGCCGCAGAAACCAACGGTCAGCTCAAGCCCTACATGCTCGCGGATATTTAAGCCTTGACAAGACGCATATATTGTGATATAATTATTTATTATTTATGAAACGAGGTGCAGACCAATGCCCATACAGATTCCCGAGGGATATTCCTCGCATCTGACAGCAAGACAAACGCAGATCGCGATCAAAAAGATCAAGGATTTTTTTCAGTCCAATCTTGCAAACCAATTGAATCTGCGCCGAGTTTCCGCGCCCCTTTTTGTCGACGCCGCATCGGGTCTCAACGATAACCTCAGCGGCAGGGAGCGTCCCGTCGCATTCGATATGGGTTATTCAGAGGGCACGTTCGAGATCGTTCAGTCACTTGCAAAGTGGAAGAGAGTTGCGCTTGACCGCTATGGCTTTGCGCCAGGCGAGGGACTTTACACCGATATGAACGCCATTCGCCGCGACGAAGAGACCGACAATATTCATTCTGTTTTTGTCGATCAATGGGACTGGGAGCGCATCCTTCGCCCCACCGAGCGAAACGAGGAATTCCTGCGCCGCACCGTGCGCTATATCTACGATGCTCTTCGTCAGACCGAAAATTATATAGCCGACGACTATAACTTCATCGGTCATCTGCTCCCCGAGGAGATAACCTTCATCACATCCGCAGAGCTTGAGGCGAAATATCCCACTCTCACGCCCAAGGAGCGCGAATACCGCGCGGCAAAGGAATACGGAGCCCTTTTCCTTGAGCAGATCGGTGGCGCCCTGCCGCTTTCGGGCAAGCCCCATGACGGTCGCGCGCCTGACTACGACGACTGGTCGCTCAACGGCGATATAATCGTTTATTACCCCGTTCTCGATATGGCGCTTGAGCTTTCGAGCATGGGTATCAGAGTTGACGCCGAGGCTCTTCGCCGTCAGCTTGAGATCTCGGGCTTTACAGATCGCGCAAAGCTCCCCTATCACCGCGATTTGCTTGAAGGTAGGCTCCCGCTCACCATCGGCGGCGGTATCGGACAGGCGAGAATGTGTATGTTCTTCCTTCGCAAAGCCCACATCGGAGAGGTCCAGGCTTCCTGCTGGCCCGCAGAGGACGTGGAGATCTGCAAAAATAACGGCATAATGCTGCTGTAATATAGAAATAGCGAGCTCGTTAGAGCTCGCTATTTTTTTTATGAAATTCTAAATATCATTTGCAACGTAAGCCGCGCTGTGATTCGGATGCGAAACGACTATCGGTACATCGGAGAGAAAGCGTACGGCGAAGGAGACGTTTTCGGGAACTCCTCGCTTTTTCAGCGAGAGCCAGTCGAAGTATTCGTAATCTCCGTCAACCTCGTCGCCGACGATGTTCAGCTTCTTGACAACAAGCGGTGCGCCGGTCGCCTTGATCGAGCGAACCATTTGCTTGCTGCTTTCAAAATAAAGCTCGATAGTCACGTCCGCGGTGGCGTGGGTCATGTTCATCAGGGTGAACAAGAAATCGTCCTCGCAGGCGGTGTTGAGCTCTGTGAATACCCATGTGTTTGCGCCCGAGCGGTTCTGACCTCTTTTGTAAAGGCTGTCGTGCTCGGCACGTGCGCTCTTCTGTGCGGTGTAGGGAAGTGTGATAGTTCTTTGCGGTGTTCCGACAATGAATTCTTCAACCTCATCTATCTTCGTCATCAGATAGCGTGTGCTTTCCTTGTGCGCCGAAAAGGCGGTGTATGCATTGTATTCCGAAACGGGAAGCAAGCAGACTTTAGGGCGAATGAGATCGTAGCCGCGCATCATTGACTCGGCAGTTCCGCATTGGAAGCCGTGGTGAGGCACTTGAAGGATGTCGGCGCGCAGATGATCGCCGAATTTTTCGGGCAGACGCGCGTCGCTGAAGGATGCGTCGGTTGCCCAAAGTATGACCTGTCCGCAAAGCTCCATGCGTATAACAAGCGACGAGGCGTTGATGTTTGAAGAAAGATGGATCGTATCGTCCATAGAGGCGAGAATCTCAAGAGATGCGCCGCCGATATTGTATCTCTGCCCCGTGTGTGCAGTATAAGCGATACCGCCCGAACGGCGTATCTCTTCCCACATAAGAGGAATGTTAGTTTTTCCCGAAGCATCCTCGAAGCGCTTGTCCTTTTTCTCGAGCTTGGGATAATGAAGGAGATCGTCAGCCTCGGGGAAGTTGAGAAGATAACGCTCAACCGTAACTCGGTCGCCGTATTCCTTCATAAATCCGATGAAGCAAAGATAGTGGTCGCTATGCGGATGGGTGAGTATCCAAGCCGCAATGATAGGCTTTTCATCGGGCGAGCTTTCGGAAAGACATTTCCAAAGGCGTGCGCGGTCGGGCTCGAAATCGCGTCCGCCGTCGATGACGATGAAACGCCCGTCGGGCAAACGGATGGCGTATGACATGCCGAAATCCTCAAGCTCGATCTGTGTGATCTGCGCGGAAAGGGAATGCTCGCGCGGAGTGTCCCCGAAATCAAAATAAGCGCAATCATCCTCCGCCGCGATAGTAAGCTCACGCACCGGAGCAAAATAATTCAGAAAAACGCCGTCCTTGCCTTTTGAATACGCCGCAAAACGGTGCGTTCCTTGGGTGTATTCTTCTTTTTTTATAAATCCCGCATCATTCAGCAGTTTGCAGTAGCTGTCGAACAATTCCTCGCCGACATCCGAGAGCACAAATATGCGTGAAGTTGCATTTGCTTGGTTCTCGGTGCACTTCTCACCGAACGCGGGAATGCTGAAGAGTTCCATTTTGGGGGCTCCTTATGCGTTAGGAATTGTACTTCTTATAATTCGCTTCTCTTATAGCGTCAAAATGTCTGGATCTTACTCTGTCGAACGCCTCGCAGGTGGCCGCCCAGGCGCGCTCGGGGCATTCGCTCTTGTACGTATTCGATTCACTTCCGCGGTATGCCCAGGAAATGAGGGTGCGTGCGCCCGCGTCGTATGCGGCGTCGGCGGCAACGATGATCTCGTCCTCGTGTCCGCGCGGAATATCGTAGCTCTGGATCCAGATATGATTCTGCTTGCCCACAGCCTCGGTCTCGGCGATGATCTGCTTCGAGGACTTGTAAACGTACTCATAAGGATCGCGCTTGCCGCTTCTGGGATGCCAATAGGGATCGATTCCGAAGTCATTGAGCGTCGGAATGGTCATGATCTGCTTGGCGTAGTCGAGGGTGTGAAGCATTACGCAAACGCTGTTTTCGATGCCCATGGATGCCGCGTAGGAGCATACGGTATCGAAATAATTGAGGAGCGAAGTTACTCTGAACTCGCGCATCTCGTCGGTCATTTCGTTCGGCATGGGGTGACCGTATTTTTCCTCAAAGAGCTTTTTGCAGTTCGGGCAGCAGCAAGAGAAAAGCTCGCCCTTCTGCTTGAAGTGGGGCTCGTCCCAGAAAATCTTCTTGCCGCCGAAGGATGCGACTGCTTCGATCCAGTTCTTTGTGAAGTTGATGAAAGCGGGCGCGTTGTAGCATGCGGAAACGGGGTCGATGGATCCGTCCGAGTATATCTGATGCGCCTCGGGATGGTACTGCAGGAAGTGAGATTTGTCGCCGGGAGGGCCTCCGATGCCCCAGTTGTCGATCCAAACCTCAAGACCGTTGTACTCCGAGATCTTGCAGATCTCGCCCATAACGCCAAGGTGGCGGTCCCAGTCGTTGTGCGAGAACATATGAACGACAACGTCCATGTTTCTGCGCGCCATTTCAGCCATGTCGTCAGCAACGTGGCGCAGGATTCTGTTGCCGTGGTATGCGGCGCCTGTTCTGATTCTTTCCATTGGTCTACTCCTTATTCTTCATTTTCTTCATAAGCCTTGTAGCCCTGCATTTTGGAGATCGGCTTGAAGCCGTCGATCTCGCCGCGCTGGATCGCACCGAAGATGCGGTAGCGCAGACCCTTGTTCTGACGCTCGATCGATGCGAGAAGCTGTTTCATATTCTCGCGCTCGGTGTTGCCGTCGGCGGGGCAGGTCGAGGTAACGACGGGCAATTCCGTTTTCGATGCGAAGTAGCGGACGTCCTTTTCGGGCATATAGATGAGGGGGCGGATAACGGTTATATCCATTCGAGAAAGGTATGTAACGGGAGAAAACGTGCCGATGCGTCCCTCGAAAAAGAGATTCAGCATAAAGGTTTCAACAACGTCGTCGAAATGGTGACCGAGTGCCACTTTGTTGCACCCTTCCTCCACCGCAGCTAAATTCAGCGCACCTCGGCGCATTTTTGCGCACAGAGAACAGGGATTCGGCTCCTTTCGGACGTTAAAGATGATGTTCGAGATCTCGGTCTTGACTATCTTGTATTCTACTCCGAGCTCCTCGCAGTATTTTGCGACCCCGGAAAAATCCATTCCCTCGAGTCCCATATCAATGCTGATGCCGATAACCTCGAATTTTTTAGGGTAAAAGCGTTTCAGCCCGGCGAGCGCGGTCAGGAGCGCGAGCGAATCCTTGCCCCCCGAAATACCGACTGCAATTTTGTCGCCGTCCTCGATCATATTGTAATCATCAACCGCGCGTCGCGCGTGGCTGAGAAGTCTTTTGGTGTCGCTCATTCAAAGAGGTACCTTTCAAGTGATGCCGTATCGTAGAAGCATACGTCGGCGTGATTTTTCATAAATTCGCGGCAAAGCTTGCTCGGCTGTGCCCAGAGCGCGGCGGCAAAGGTTACGCCCGCGTTCTTTGCCATATCAAATCCGTGCTTGAGATCGTCGATAACGAGGATGTCGGAAAGCTCAAGTGAGTATTTTTTCGCGATATCGAAAACGGGGAAGGGGTGTGGCTTGCGCTTGCCCTCACCTGCGTCCCAGCCGTAAACGGCGTCGGGTTCTGAATTGAAATTTGCTTTCCAGTCGCGCAGGATGTTGTCGCTTTCCGAATGTGAAACGGTGCAGATTATGCCTCCCGCGGCGCGGTGGCGTTCGATAATTTCACGCATACCGTCGCAGGCGTGCGGAACGATATTAGCAACAAATCGCTTCCAGTTGTTATATTCATATCTCATCTCATCGGGATTCAGAGCGAGAATTTCTGTGCAATATTCAAAAAATCCCGGCTCGAAGCAAGCATCCATAAAT
>JAZORB010000042.1:0-11978 GCA_045656385.1 Eubacteriales bacterium
CGCAGATTATATCCGCAAGAACGGCGTGCGTTATTTCCAACGCGCGGCAAGATCGAATATCCTTGAGTGTCAGGAAGCATATCTGAAATCTCTTCCCGACGGAGTTTACGAAAATGCCTACCGCAATCCGCTCCGCCACGAAAATCTTGAGATAATGAAAAAGCATGGATACCGCAAGGTACGCTGGCGCATCCGTGAATGGTTGACAGTAGCTGAGCATGCACAGAGAGAGGGCAAAAAGATTCGCGTTCATCTGCCATATCCCGCCGAGTGTGATGAGCAGAGCGACATTGTGCTTCATTATTCCTCGCATCCCGTTTATATCTCGGATGCCGATCAGCGCACGGCGTTTATCGAGACCGAATATAAAAAGGACGAGAAGTTTGAGATTGAATTTTCTTATACATTAACTGTTCCGTATTACGACCTTGATCCCGCGAAGGTCTCGGAGGAGCAGCCTTCGTTCTGCACCGAGGAAGAGCTCCCGCAGATAAGGATCACTCCCGCGATCAAAGCAGTTGCCGACGAGCTGAAGGGAGAAGAGAGGAATCCTCTCATCCTTGCTCGAAAGGCTTACGAATACGTAACGACGAATATGTCGTATTCCTATATGCGCGAATATCTTTGCATCGAGAATATTCCCGAATTCGCACTCTGGGGCAAGCGCGGCGACTGCGGAGTTATGGCTCTCTTGTTTATCTCGCTCTGCCGTGCGATGGGCGTTCCCGCGCGTTGGCAGTCGGGTAGCCATTGCCGCCCGAATCGCATCGGAAGCCACGACTGGGCGCAGTTTTACGTTGCCCCCTGGGGTTGGCTCCACGCAGATCTCTCCTTCGGAGAGGGCGCGCATAAATACGGAGACCGCGAACTTTGGGAGCATTATTGCGGAAACTTTGACATTTTCCGCGAGATCAATAACCACTCACAGGGAACTGCGTTCGATCCGCCGAAGAAGTATCTCCGCACCGACCCCTACGACAACCAGAGCGGCGAGGCGGAATATGAGGACATGGGGCTTGGATTTGACGATTTCCGCAAGGGAAGAACTATAGTAGAATTTGAAGATATAACGGAGAAATAAAATGAAAAAGTATATTATTGCCATCGACGGCGGAGGAACAAAAACAGTCGGCGTGCTTGCCGATATGCATGGCGAGATCCTTAATTACAAGGTCGGCGGCCCCTCAAATCCCAATGACGTCGGTGAAAAGCAGGCGGCAAATACAGTGTCCTCGATTATACGCGAGCTCGCGGATGCCGAGGAAGGCTGGATCGACAGCGTTTATGCGGGCATATCGGGCGCCATCGGCAACGAAGTGATACTTCGCCGCGCGGTTTCCGAGGCTTGCCCCGATGCAAAGATAAAGGTGGCAAGCGATATATACAATCTTTTCGCGCTCCTTGAGGGCGATACCTCACGCGATGCTGCTGTTATCATCTGTGGCACGGGCGGAGTCTGCTTTACCCGAAAGGACGGCGAACTTCACCGAATCGGTGGCTGGGGTTATCTGCTCGATACCTTCGGAGGCGCATATTCGGTTGGACGCGATGGTCTTGAAGCCGCTCTCCGCTATCATGATGGAAGAGGCGAGGCGACCGAGCTTTATGCGCGCGCGGAGGTTTATCTCGGTATGAAGCCTGAGAATGCCATCAAGAAGATATATGCCGAGGGCAAGACCTTTATCGCGGGCTTTGCTCCCGAGGTGCTTCATGCCTGTGAAGCGGGCGACGCCGTTGCCGCGGGTATCGTAGATTCGGCGATTGACGGCATCTGCGGATATATTGACCGCGCATATGAGATCATCGGCAGAAAATTTGATTGCGCCGTCGGCGGTGGATTGATATATAATTCCTATATGAAATCGCGACTTCTTGCGCTTCCCGATGACAAAGCCAGAATAATCTATCCCGAAAAAGAACAGATCTACGGCGCGCTCAAGCTTGCGCTGGAGCTTTCAAAGGAATAATGATATGAAAACAAGAGAGAAGAGGAGAATATACGAAAGATACGTCAAGCGAGGCCTTGACGCGGTCTTCGCGTGTATTTTCCTCTTCTTGCTGTTTCCCGTGTTTTTGATAACGGCGCTGCTTGTAAGGCTGAAGCTCGGCGCACCCGTGATATTCAGCCAGCCGCGCGGAGGTTTCGGCGGTCGGGAATTTATGATACTGAAATTCCGAACGATGACGGATAAGCGCGACAGAGAGGGCAAGCTTCTGCCCGATCCCGAAAGGCTGACGCGCTTTGGAAGATTTTTGCGTCGGACGAGCCTCGATGAGCTTCCGCAGCTTATCAACATTCTTCGCGGCGAGATGTCCTTTGTCGGTCCCCGCCCGCAGCTTGCCGAATTCCTGCCCCATTATACAGATGAAGAAAAGCTTCGCCACACCGTTCGTCCCGGGCTGACGGGACTTGCTCAGGTGAGCGGCCGCAACTCGCTTCCTTGGAAAAAGAGATTCGAGCTTGACGCGGAATACGCCGAGAGAGCTTCTTTCATCCTTGACTTGAAAATAGTAATTCTTACCGTATTTACTATCTTCGGCAAGGGAAGCGACGGCGACGTTGAGAATTTTTATGACAGATAATAAACACCGTCACATCCGTTGGCGGTGCTTATTTGTAAACAAAGTGTAAACACAGCTGGCCGAGTGAAAATAATTGAAATTTTATCCGTTATATGGGTGACAGAAAAATAAAGGAGGAGATCAAATGAAAGAAATAGATTTCTCCGCGTACTTCAAGGAATATTATCCGCTGCTCAGGGCGTATTGCATCGCCAGGTTCGGAATTGACGGCTATGAAGCCGACGATTTCGCATCGCAGTCTTTCGGCGACCTGTGGGAACAATGGGATAATTTCAAAAAATCACTGCCGCCATCAATTTATTCCTGGCTTTGCATGCGCGCAAAGTCGCTCTTTATCGACGAATACCGTAAACGAAAACGCGCGCCCGATGAGGTGGAATACAACGAGGAGCTTCACGGCATCCCCGATATCGACGGCGCGGCGGAGGATGAGTCCTACCGTGCCTACATAGCCGAGATACGCTCAAGGCTCGGCGAACGGGAAAACGAGATATTCACCGCCATGGTCGAGCAGTCGCTCGGCATTGATAAAACGGCGGAAACGCTCGGCATGACCCGCTCGGGAACGCTGACGGCTTGGTACCGATTGCGGACGAAGCTCGGCGAGATACTTAAGAATATTTTCTGAAAAATGAAAATAATTCCCTCACATTTCGTTTATATGGTGAAGGCGGAACGCCGGCCGGCACCTCAAAACACACCGCCTCGGAAAGGAGCAAAAGAATGAAAAACACAAAAGAGAAGAGCGAACGACTTCTGCTTGGCAAGATCATTGAAGCCGAAGCCGAATCGCAGAATCCCGATATGAAGCTCGTCCGCGAATGCGCCGAAAAGATCGAAGCAACCGCAGGCAAGCTTACCGAGTCCGAGATCGAAGCAAAACTCGCCGCGATCACGGGCGCAAAGAAAACAGAAAAAACGCACACAAGATTCAAAAAGCGCAAGCTGTGGGTATCCGTGGTAGCCGCATCGCTTGTGGTAGTTATGGCAACTGCGGTCGCCGCAACCCCCGCACTTTGGGGATGGCTGACCTTCCCCTTCACACGCGACGCGGGACAGCTCACAGAAGTCCCCGAGGGCTACGTCGGAATCTATACGGAAGCCGACTTCGACCTCATCCGCAACGATCCCGACGGTAACTTTATCCTCATGGAAGATATCGATCTCGGCGGCAAGGAGCACACTCCCATCGGTGACTACCTCAACCCCTTCGACGGCAAGTTCAACGGCAACGGCCACGTGATCTCAAACTTCACCATCACCGCCTCGGGTGCGGCGATCTGGGAGACTGTCAGCCCCGAAGAGATGAAGGACAGGTGGCAGGCGGCAAAGGATGATTATAATTCAAGAAGTAAGCTGATGCTTGACGCATATAATCTTCCCGCGTACTCAATGTTCGGTATCGACGGAAGATTTGATAACAGCCACGCAGACATTCAGTATTATGATTCTTACAATCTGCAGTACATCAAGGCGATCGGATTCTTTGGAAATGCGGGCAATTCGACTATAACCGGGCTCGGTATTGAGAATGCGACCGTTACTGTTACCGATGCAGATTATACAGCGGTTGGTGTAATCGCGGGTCAGGCGGGATATATCAGCGCTTGCTATGTTAAGAATTCGACTCTTACAATTAATGCCAATACGTCTGCGGTTGAGGAATATGCTGTGCTTCCCAGTGTTCAAATAGAAGATGTATTCGACTATATGGAAGGTTGGAAAAGAGAAGTTACCGAGGGGCACCAAAGTGCGACGATCGTTTACAGCGTGTCCGCAGGACTGCTTTGCGGCGAAGTGTTTGCTGTCGACAGTTGCTATACTGACGGCGTACTGAATGCTTCGGGCACAGGAAGCGAGAGCATTAATTATTCCACGGTCTCTGCAGGTATGATAGCAGGTTACGGCGGTTCTGCGGTAAGCTCTTACTCTACCGCTACCGTGAATATAGAGGGTAACATTTTCGGAAGCAGAGGAATCCTTGGAAAAGCCTGCCTTGCTCCGGGCTTCATACCACAGGGCGTGTTCAGATCTCTTGTGAACGATCATATGGAAGGCGATTATTATAACTTCGACGGAGGTATGGCGGAGAGAAACAAATGTAAGACGCGTGAAAAGATACGTTTCATAGCGTTCTATTTGGAAAAAGACATTGAGATCCTCCGAGATCCCCGTCATGCGGATATCAGAGAGGTTGAGGAGATCTTCTTTGTTGACGGCAACGGAATGCTTTCCTTTGATACGTTTATGATGTGTACTCCCTTGGCTACAAGATTTGAAAAAATCGAGCATCAGCACATGATCGACAAGCTCGGTGACATCCCCGCGATTGAGCAGATGTACCGCGACGCCGGCATGCGCGTCGGTACCATCTGCTGCTACACCCCCGAGGGCAAGGAAAAAGCCGACTTTTACGAAGGTTTCAATTTTGATGAAGTCTGGACGATGAAGAACGGAATGCCCGAACTCAAAATCTTCGGTTAATGCAAAATGCAAAATGCAAAATTGAGGAATTTGTTCAATAACTTGATTGGGTGTTGATAAAAACTTGTCAAGTTATAACCCTTAACAACTAAATTAAAACCCGGAAATCTTTCAAGTTCACCGCTTGGAAAATTTCCGGGTTGCTTTTTGATATGCTTGAAAATTATTGCTAAATACTTCGATATCAAGTACGAATTGAATTATCGCACAACAATTTTCGAGCATAGCGAGAAAATTTTCCGACATTTTGCATTTTGCCTTTAGCATTTTGCATTTTTTTATAAAAACTCTTGACAACCCTCTCATAAAATGATATAATATTTCGGAATTGAATAGTCGAATCAAAGAATTGTTAGAGGTGCGGCTGTAAAGAGTAACCGCCGACTGATACCGGGATCGTGTATCGGCGTGCGAAAGGTGCGGCTGCCGAAATCTTCTCTCTGCCGGAGGGAGCGGGTTGGGTGACGGGAAAATATCTCGCCAACTGTCACAATGATTTATTGTGGAGTGCTGCATTTCGATTGTTTTACCTTTGGTATTTATGACGGTCGGAGCACTTGCTTCGGCCTTTTCAATTTAATAATTATTACTTCATTATTATAAGGAGAAAAAGAAAATGAAGAAAATCACAGCCATCATCCTTTCGCTTGTGCTCCTCTGCACAGCACTCACCGCTTGCTCTTCCAGAGAGAAGACCGACATCAGCGGCGCAAAGAACATTTCCGAACTCAAGGGCGCGATCATCGCGGCTCAGTCGGATACATTCCACCTCACCGCTCTTGACCAGATCAAGGATGACATCACCATCAAGGAATATCCCGACTTCACCGACCTTCTCAACGCACTTAACTCCGGCGCTATCGACGGTTACGTAGCAGAAGAGCCCACCGCTCTCACCGTTTGCGGCACCGACAGCACCCTCGCATACCTCCCCCTTGTTAACAACTCCACCGGCTTCACCGCTACCGATGCAGAGACCGGTATCGCAGTTGCTTTCAAGACCGGCTCCGACTACGTTGTAAAGGCAAATGCTATCATTTCCACTATTTCCACCGAGACCCGCTCCGAGCTTATGAAGCAGATCGTTAAGATGACCGAGGACATCACCGCAGACGTTGGCGAGCTCGTTCTCAAGTCTAACAGAACCGATACCGAGGCAGGCACCCTCAAGATCGCTATGGAGTGCGCTTACCAGCCCTTCAACTGGGCACAGACCACCGACGTTAACGGCGCAGTTCCGATCGCTAACAACCAGGGTATGTACGCTAACGGCTACGACGTTCAGGTTGCAAAGTACATCGCTGCAGAGCTTGGCATGAAGCTTGAGGTTTACCAGTACGAGTGGGATTCCCTCATTCCCGCGGTTCAGTCCGGCGCTGTTGACGGCATCATCGCAGGTATGAGCCCCACAGCAGAGAGAGAAGAAGAAGTTGACTTCTCCGATTGCTACTACAACTCCAACCTCGTTATCATCTACAAGGTTCAGAAGTAATAGATAAATGAACTTTTTTGTACAAGTCTGGCAGATAGTAGTCAAATATTATCCGCACCTTTTAAAGGGTATCGGTATGACTCTTCTGATCTCGCTCGTTGGTACCGTGATCGGTCTTGTTATCGGTCTGCTTACGGGCGTTGTCAGAACCACTCCTTTTTCCAAAAACAAGGCATTCCGCGTCCTTCATAAGATCCTCAACGGAATCATCGCATGTTATATTGAGATATTCCGCGGCACTCCTATGATGGTTCAGGCGATGGTTATTTATTGGGGTTATGCCTTCATGAACGGCGGACAGACCCTGCCTCTTATCCCCGCAGGTATCTTTATCGTTTCTATCAATACCGGTGCCTATATGGCGGAGATCGTCCGCGGTGGCATCATTTCGATCGATAAGGGCCAGTTCGAGGGCGCATATTCGGTCGGTATGACCCACCCTCAGGCGATGATCCACGTTGTCATCCCTCAGGTAATGAGAAATATCCTTCCTTCGATCTCGAACGAGTTCGTTATCAATATCAAGGATACCTCTGTCCTCAACGTTATCGGTGTTGCCGAGCTTTACCACGTTGCAGGCACGATCAAAGCAATGAGCTTTCAGACGTTCCAAACTTATGCGGTCGTCTGCGTGCTCTACTTCATTATGACCTTCTCGGTGACAAGAATTCTCCGCGCGTTCGAAAAGAAGCTTTCGGGCAGCAAGAATTACACCATCTGCGGGTCGCAGTCTGACCCTGCGGCTGAAATACATATCAAGGAGGAAGCGAAATGAACGAGATAGTACTTGAACATCTTGAAAAAAGCTTCGGCGACCACAAGGTCCTCCTTGACGTAAATCTTACCGTAAACAAGGGCGAGGTCATCAGCGTTATCGGTTCGTCGGGCTCGGGCAAGAGCACAATGCTCCGTTGCATCAACCTCCTCGAAGAACCTACGGGCGGAGTAATAAAGTATAAGGGCGACGACATCCTCTCGCTCAATCTTTCAAAATACCGCACGCAGGTAGGAATGGTCTTCCAGCAGTTCAATCTCTTTGAAAATATGACAGCGCTTGATAACTGCGTTAAGCCGCAGATGAAGGTGCTGAAGAGAAAGAGAGACGAGGCAGAGAAGATCGCAAAGGAATATATCGAAAAGGTCGGAATGTCGGCATACATCAACGCGCGTCCCTCGCAGCTTTCGGGCGGACAGAAGCAGAGAATTGCCATTGCCCGCGCGCTTTCGATGAATCCCGAGGTTATCCTCTTTGATGAGCCCACCTCCGCGCTCGACCCCGAAATGGTCGGCGAGGTACTCGACGTTATCAAGAACCTTGCAAAGTCGGGACTCACCATGATCGTCGTAACTCACGAGATGGCATTCGCACGTGAGGTCTCCGACAGAGTCATCTTCATGGACGGCGGCGTCGTCCTCGAGGAAGGCACTCCCGAGGAGCTCTTCGGAAATCCGAAGATGCCCAGAACGAGAGAATTTCTTTCGAGATTCCTTAACGGATAAATACAAAAATGCTCACCCCTTGCGGGTGAGCATTTTTGTTTCATTATATTATCTTTTTCTCAACCTTCCAAGCACCTTGCCGATGCAGGAGACGTTTTCGAAATCCTTGAGCATAATCCTTCCGTATTCGGGATTGAGCGAGATGAGACAGTCGCCGCCGTAGACCTTGAAGTAGCCCGCGCCGTCAAGCACGAATATGCCGGCTTCTCCCACCTCGACGCCCTCGGCATTCTGCACGAGAAGAACGTCGCCGTCGTGGTACTTGGGCTCCATGCTGTTTCCGCTTATGCGGAGAGCGAAGTCAGCCGCCGCGGTCGATTCGCTGACGGTGATGCTGACGCTTTCAGCCGCGTCGCCGTCAAGGTATTCGCCGATGCCTGCGGAGACGGGAAGGTCGTAGAGCGGAATAGATCTCTTTGTAACTCTGCCTGCGCCGCTGTCCTTATATCTGTTTGCGATGGGAGCGGTAACGATGGGAGCGGTTTCGCGAGAGAAAACGGGAGCGGGTGCGGCGGGATATTCTGCGCTCGAAACGCGCTCGCGCTCCTTGCCGGCGACGAGCATGAGAAGCTCCTTGCCATGGCTGTCAAGACGGCGGTATTCCTCGATCAGTCGGATCTCGTTTCCGTCAAGAGTGAAGTTGTTGGTGTTCTCGGGAATGCCGCTGACGATGTAATCAAGCGAGCAATCGAGCGCGTCACAAATGGCGATCATGTTCGAAAGCTTGACTGAATCCGAAAGTCCTGCTAGCAATTTTGAGAGTGTTCCGAGCGGAATTCCGGAAAGGCGCGAGAGCTCGTCGTTAGTAATTTTCTTTTCGTTTTTAATCTGCTTTATTCTTTCAATGTAATCAAAACTCATTTTGATACCCCTTAGTTCCTTTGTTGGAATCATTATATCACAAAAATTCCGATTTGTAAAGAGAAAAATAAAAATTTTTCCGAAAATGATAAAAATATCTTGACAAATGCAATCATATGTGGTATAATAACGTCAGAAAGATTCCAAATACGGAATTAATCCGATTTTGAGAGGTATAAAATGAACAACGTTATCGATAGAAATTTCAGCCGTGTATCGCGCAGAGAGGATAATATATATAATGAAGTTCTCGGCGAAAGAATCATCTCCTTCTTCTGCCTTGTTATCGCGTTTTTTGAAAATAATGCAGTGGACGCACTTTGCCGTGTGATCGGCGCGGTCGCAATAGCGGTTGCCTGCTTCTTCTACGTTTCGGGTGTTATGACGGGAGCTCTTTCCTTCCTTGCTGTCGCGCTTTACGGCTCGCTGATAATCGCGGCTTCGGCATTCGTATTTCGTACAAAGAGCGTCAAGTCCCGCTGATCGCCGCATTCCTTGAATAGGTGCGTATTGCTCTCCAAGCCACAAGAGTAAGCGGTGCCAGAAGTATTCCGGCAAAACCGAATAGACGATATCCGAGATAAAAGGCGGCGAGGGTTAGAAGCGGATGCAATCCGAGATTTTCGCCGACTATCCTCGGCTCGATGAATTGGCGGACAACGACCGTTATCACATAGAGCAGTAGCAGTCCGACTCCGAGGAATATATCCTTGGTCACAAGCGCAAAGAGAGCCCATGGCAAAAGGACGATCCCGACCCCGAGCACAGGAAGTATGTCAACTATCGCCGTCACGGCGGCAATGAGGAGCGAGTATTCAACCCCGAGAACACTGAGTCCGAAAAAGATCTCGGCAAAGGTAATCAACAGAATTAGTGAATAGGAGCGTAGGTAGCCGATTGCGGCGACCGCCGCTTCTTTTTTTATATGCGAAAGCATTTTCTTTGCCGATTCGGGAAGGACCGATCGTATGCCTTTTCTTATCCGTTCGCCGTCAAGGGTGAAATAAAATGCGGCAATAACGGTCACGACGAGCCCGATCAACAGCTCGGGCAGAGCCTTCAGTATAGCGCTGAGAATTCCGGGAATCGCACTTCCCATCGCCGAAAGAGTGTCGCCGGCTATTTTTTCAATGAAGGCATTTATTGTCTCACTTTTTTCGTCTATGCTTCCCGATCCTGTATCTGGAAGCAATGATGCTAACTTTTTTCCTAACCTCTCAAGAATGTCGAGCGCATTGCGAAGAAATTCGCCCGCGGTTCCTTCTCCCGAGCTGATACCCTCGGCAAGCCTTCCGAGCTCGCCGAGTAGCCGTCTGATCCCGAAGAAGAGAAGAGTGACAAACGATGCGAGCAAAAATATCAGAACTGCAAAGGATACTGTCTTCTTTGATGCGCCGGTGTATTTTGAGAGCCTGACAGCAAGACCCGAAGCGAGTGCCCCGAGTCCCGCGCCGAGAATAAAGGGAAGGGTAAGTGCAAACAGATATTTGAATAAGATGTATCCCGCCGCAGCAGCTGCAAGAATGCAGAACAGCGTTGCGGCGGTGTTTGTGAGACTTTTTCTCGAGGGTGCTTTGACTTCTTTTTGATCCATTTCTTTTCTCCTTATTAAATATATATGATTTTATGCATTTTTGCCCCGATGATATACAAAAATCGAAAAATATCATAAAAAGAAAAGAATTTTAAAAAAATTGAGTAATTAGGAAACTTTTTTTGATTTTCCTATTGACAAACGAGAAAAAAAGATGTATAATATTAAACTGCATTATAATCGCTTAATATGTCTAAAAATGGGTCGGGATTGTTTCCGAAGTGCGGTTTATATATTAATATTGTATGAAAATATTTCTTATCGACCGCAAGCGAAAATAATTCCTAAAGATGTTAAAAGCGAAAAATACTTGAATGGAGTGATTGAATTTATGGTCAACGTAACAGACCAGGTGCTCGGAAAGAATTTAAGAAAATCCTTCTCCAAAACCCGCACTACACTCGAAATCCCGAATCTTATTGAGATTCAGACAAATTCCTTCAAATGGTTCCTCGAGGAAGGCCTTGCAGAGGTTCTTCGCGACGTATCCCCCATCGTGGATTACAGCGGAAATCTCTCTATCGAATTCGTATCCTACTCGATCGATTCGAAGCCGAAGTATCCCGTTGAGGAATGTAAGGAGAGAGACGTAAACTACGCGGCTCCCCTGAAGGTCAACGTACGTCTCAATAACAAGCAGACGGGAGAAGTCAAGCAGACCGATATTTATATGGGTGACTTCCCGATCATGACCGAAAACGGCACCTTCGTTATCAACGGTGCAGAGCGTGTCATCGTCTCGCAGATCATTCGTTCGCCCGGTATGTACTATGCTTCTGACATAGACAAGGCGGGCAAGAAGACGTTTACTGCCCAGATCATACCTTACCGCGGAGCATGGCTTGAATATGAGGTAGACAGCAACAACGTCATTTATGTAAGAATAGATAAAAACCGTAAGCTCCCGCTTACTATGTTTATCCGCGCGCTCGGTCTTTCCGTAGATCCCGAAACCGGCAATATGGTTTCGAGCATCGAAAGTGCAGAGGACATCTTTGAGATGTTCGGCGACGACATCCGTCTCCGCGCAACCCTTGAGAAGGACGAGTCTGAGGCTTCGGCTATCAACCGTCATTCTACCGCTTCGGTAGAATCTCTCCGTGAGATCTTCCGCAAGCTCCGTCCCGGCGAACCTATCCAGGTAGATGCCGCTCTTAATCTTGTAAATAACTTCTTCTTCGATGCAAAGAGATACGACATCGCTCCTGTTGGACGTTATAAGTTCGACAAGAAGCTCGCTATCTCCGAGAGAATTGCAAACCGCCGTCTTGCTGCTCCCGTAGTGAGCACCATCAGCGGCGAGCTCCTCTTTGAGGAAGGCCACGTTGTAACTCCCGAGGAAGCTCTCGAGATCGAAAACGCAGCAGTAAATGAGGTTCAGATCTCTCTTGACAACGGCGAAGTTATCAAGGTGTTCTCGAACAATACCTGCTGGCCCGAAAAGATCATCGGTGACAAGCTTCT
>JAZORB010000043.1:0-2868 GCA_045656385.1 Eubacteriales bacterium
CTCGGTCAGCTTACCGAGAGGGCAAAGGCTAGCGAGAGCGGTATAAAGATCGCTATCCAAAACTGCCATTGGAACAACTTTATCGATTCCCCCGAGCAGTGGAAGGTTATCTTTGGCGAAAATCCGGATCTCTGGCTGAAATATGACGCGTCTCACGCGTACAACAGACACGCGGACTATCTGGCTGAAATGTCTGATTACGGAGAGAAGATCGCGCATTTCCACGTAAAGGGCACTACCCACGCGGGAAGCCGCGCAGTTTCCGATCCCCCCGCGGGAATGGACGATCTTCATTGGGGAAGCATTTTCTCCATCCTTTATGCAAGAGGATATGACGGAGATCTGAGCATCGAGCCCCATTCCAAGACCTGGCAGGGCGAGCTTGGCGCGGCAGGCGTTGAGTTTACAAGACAGTTTATCAGTAAGTTTGTTTTGAAATAAAACCCAAAACCCCGACAGATTTTGAAGTCTGTCGGGGTTTGTTATTCTCAATAGTATATTTCCGTTATTATCCGTTTGCATTCTTCTTTATTCATTCCGCACCTGATCGACGGATGATAGAGCAGACGCAGGAGCAACATATCGATGTCGGTCATTTCCTGTGGAGCGGAAAAACCCGAATATATAAGGCTGTCTTCACGCAGAGAAGTGTCCTGAACAGGTCCGAGTCCGTTATAGATCTCCTCCATAATTACAGAATTACGAAGCTCTTGGTCGATGTCGTTGCGGACGCAGATGACGGAATCGTATATTTCGTCAAAGGAGTACCAAAACGTGACCGCTCCGTCATTTCCCGCATAAGAGGAGCCCATTATGGATAGCAATTCGCTTATGGAGCAAAAATGGATCCTCATATTGGCGGCGTGTTGATCGGATGCGGGATGCATTCCGGGGAAACTCTCAATGGTGTTAAGGATCTTTGCCATCTCCTCAATGACCGATACATCCTTATCGGTCGGCGTGCCCAGGATCGAATAATATATCGGAGCCGTCCATTTTTGAACACGGCTCGGGTCGCCGGAATCGAAAAACTCGGCGTCAAGGCTGACCTCTGCAAAGAACCTGAAGGCGTCATCGACTGTGACTCCGGGCAGGTAGAGCTCCGAGTGCACCGTTTCGGGAACCGTGGTTTCGGGGAGCACGGTAGTTTCCGGAATAACGGTGGTTTCGGGAATAACGGTAGTTTCGGGTGACGGGAACGTTTCTTCGGGTGCGGTGCTTTCTTCTTGCTTTTCTGTTTCGATCGGCGCTTCGGTTTCGGTGCGATCGGGAGTACTTACTTCCTCCGAATCGGGCGGGGTGCATCCGAAGAAAGATAGCAGCATTACCGCCCAAAGCGCCAAAGCGATTATTCTATTTATAAGTTTCATTTTTCACCTCACTTACATTATATCATAATTATTCTCCAACTGCAATAGAAAAATAAAAAGAGCTAACTTCATAGCTCTTTTTATAATTTCATTTTATCAAGCCGTTTAAGGATCATAGCGGCGCAGAGGCCGATCAGGATTCCCGCGATCGTGCCGCTGATTAGCAGGACGGGGAGATAGTATGCTATCTGCGCCGTTTCCATAACTATGCATGCGGTTGCGATCTGACCGATGTTGTGAAGTATTCCGCCAGCAACGCTTACCGTGACGGGGGCGAAAAGATTCGTCTTTTTGAGCAATATCATTCCGATAAGGCTCAGCGCCGCGCCGACGAGGGAGTAGATCATCGAAAGGGGAGTGCCGAAGAGGATGCCGACGAGGATGACTCGCAGAATGCTGACTATCGCGGTGTCCTTTGCCCCGATCTTATAGAGCATAAAGACCATAACGATGTTCGGCAGACCCATTTTGACGCCCGGCACAGCCATAAGCGGCGGTATCTGGCTTTCAACAAAGGACAGTATCATTGAAAGCGCAATACACATGCCGAGAAACGCGACTTTTTTCGTTTTCATAATACTGTCCTCCTTGATTTTAGCTTATTAGATCAACTGACTCTTGTGCACCGAAAACGGTGACGGTCAGTTTGTTGGGCAGGCAGGTGATGACCTCGCCCGTCCTTGAGATCTTGCCCTGATGAACGCAAAGTTTGTCGGGGCAATTTGCATCTGTGAGGTACGCTTTGCCGTTCTCGATGACGAGAACGTTGGTGCCGCCGTTAAGCGGATAGGTTCCGTTCTTCGCAAGCGAATATTCGGCAACCTCGATTCCGTCAACCTTGACGACCACCCCCGCGCCTTCCTCCTTCGTCAGCTCGACGATGAGAAAGAACGCGATGGCGACGATCAGAATCGATGCTATGAGAATTATATCTCTTTTTTTCATTAGAAGTTGAGCGCGAGAAGCGCAAGTGCGATCATGCCTGCGGTGAGAAGCGCAATGGGAAGTCCGCGGAAGGAGGCGGGAACAGCCTCTTCGTCAACGGGCTCATCCTTGAGCTTTGCGAAGATGCACATGGTTATCATAAGTCCGAGTCCGACACCAAGGGAGGTGATAAGGGTCTCGACGTAGGAAAGGTGATGCTCTACGTTGTGGATGCAAAGGCCGAGAACTGCGCCGTTGATGGCGAATTTAACAAAATCCGCATGGCAGTAGTTGTCAAGAAGCTTCTTTGCGATGATGTGAAGTACCTCAACAACGATGAGGACCACAAGAACGAATACCATTGTCTGCAGGTAGGGAACCTTCTCGAGGAGATAGGTGTTGAGAGGCCAGCAGATGGCATTGGTGATGAGCATTACAAGGGTGGTGCCGAGGCCGAGAACGACCGACTGCTTGGTCGAACGCTCGTTTTCCATTACGGCGCCGGTGCCGAGGAAGTGGAGAAGTGCGTAGTTGTCGGAAAGAAGACCGGCAAGAAGAATACCGAAGATCATTT
>JAZORB010000044.1:0-5577 GCA_045656385.1 Eubacteriales bacterium
CCCCGACCGCCCCCCGGGGCGGGGGCACTGTTTATACTGCGCGGTTCCACCCGAACTTATAACTTTAAAAATAAGTATTCAAACTGACACAGCGGTGGTACCCTTTGCGGTCTCGACAGAAGCTTTCAGCAAACGCTTCCTCTCTTTGGACGAAACTTAGCAAGGACATGTCCGTTGCATTTACGGTATAATATTATACACCTCCGCGGAGGATTTGTCAAGAGCACGCGAAAAAATTATCAAAACTTCCCTGAATTGTGCGCCGTTCTGGGATTTACGAATGAGCGCCAATCAAGGTCACCGCGGTCAAGCGCGATGATAAGAGCCTCCGCAGTACCGATATTGGTAGCAACGGGGATGTTATACATGTCGCAAAGGCGCAAAAGCTCGTTTGAGCGCTCGTTGACAAGGACTGAGGGATCGGTATTGCGAAAGTCGATAAGAAGGTCGATCTCGTTATACGCGATTCTCTGCGCGATCTGCTCTTCTCCGCCCTGATCACCGGTGAGAAGACGTTCGATGCGAAGACCGGTCGCCTCGGAAATATACTTTGCCGTAATACTTGTGGCATAAAGGTTATGCTTACAGAGTATTCCGCAATAAGCAGTGCAAAACTCTGCCATCAATTCTTTTTTCTTGTCGTGTGCAACAATAGCTATTTCCATTTATATCAGTCCTTTCGCAATGTATTTTTATTCAAGAATAAAGCAATTTTCTTCTCTTGTTTTCAGGGAGATAAGACATTATAGGTATCCGCTCACCGCAAAGCCTGCGCGAGGTTTCGTCAAAGGCATCGCGAACCTTTTCGCGGTCGCGGCGCATCTGAAAGGCAAGCTTGCCGGAGATCTGTGCCTTTTCGAGATCCTTTGAATCGGGTATCACGCCGATCAGCGGGATATGAGTGCGGTCAATGAGCCAGTTCAGTCCGGGGCTCGTTCCGTCAAGAACACCCTTTTTGTCATATCTGTTTATGATGAGATATTGCTCATTGACACCGAGATCCTCAAGCTGATAACCTGTCTTTTCTGCGCCTCGAACGGTCGTTGGCTGATGCGAGGTCACGATAAGCGCGGCATCGGCTGTAGGTGCAACCAAGGGAAGCGTGCCGTCAAGCGCGCCCGGTGTGTCGATAAAAACGTATTCGCAGAAAAATTCACGAGCCGCCGCCATGACAGCATCCCTGAAATTTTCCGGAGTAAATTCATCCTTTTTGATATGGGGTGCCGCGATAAAATTCAGCCTTTCCTCGCGGTAATCCTGCATAACCGTCTTCGAAGCCGTGGCTCGTCCGCAGACGAGATCGCAAATATCAAAGAAGACGTTTTCCTCATATCCGAGGATCAGATCGAGCGAGCGGTTTGAAAAATCGCAATCGACCAGAAGGACTCTTTTTCCGCTTGCGGCAATAGAAAAAGCAAGATTCGCGGCGACAGTGGATTTTCCCACTCCGCCCTTGCAAGAGGTGATGAGAAAGGTCTTGATGCCCTTATTTGAACGGCCGTCCATTTTCTTCCCTCCTACAAAAAATATATACATTATTATAGCATACTTTCAGTATAAATGTCAATCGGATTTAAAAATATTTTTAACGTCTTTTTACCTTTTTATGTATTTTAATGGACAAATTTGTCAAAAAAAGCAGGCTGTTCGCTTGGAACAGCCTGAAAATTATTAATCGGGATATATAGCTCTGCATCCGCCGATAAGCTTGGGGCGGGTGCGTGCGCAGGTAATGGTTGCGTTTCCGATCTTCGAAAGACTCACTCTTACGGGAACCGCAACTGCCTTGAGGTGCATTCCGATAAGGGTAAGACCAATGTCAATGCCGGCGTGTGCGGAAATACTTTCAACAGCCGCAGGGGAATCGAATTCGCCCCAGACCTTGGTCGCCCATGAACCGCCTGCATGCGGATGGGGCATTACGCAGACCTCGGGAAGGTTATATTTCTCAAGGCACTCACGCTCGACGATCAGCGCGCGATTGAGATGCTCACAGCACTGCGCGGCGAGGTAAATTCCCTTTTCATCAAGAATGGGCTTCACAGCAGAAAATATAGCTTCTGCAGCCTCAGCAGAGGAATCCTTGCCTATCCTTCCGCCCGCAACCTCAGAGGTTGAGCAGCCGATGACGAGAATATCGCCCTTCTTGAGCTTTGCCTCGGCAAGAAGCTCGGTGAGAACCGCCTCCGCCTCGTGCTTGACTTTGTCAAAAAACTCGCTCATTTTGATTAACCGTTATAAGCAGCCTCGTCGCAGAATACGTAAACGTTCTTATGCGAACGAAGGAGAGTTACGGGAGCGTTGGTAGTATACTTTCCGCTGAGAAGAGCCATGAGAGCGTCATGCTTTTCTTTGCCCGAAACCACGAGAACGATGCACTCTGCGGAGAGGATGCCGTCCATACCCATGGTAATTGCGTGGCGCGGAACGTCATCGCGGGTCTCGAAGAAGCGGGAGTTTGCATCGATGGTGCTCTCGCAGAGGGAGGTCAGATGGGTAGCTCCGATGAGCTCCTCGCCGGGCTCATTGAAACCGATGTGACCGTTGCGTCCAACACCGAGAAGCTGGATGCCAACACCGCCCGCAGCGGCGATCTTTGCATCATATTCCTTGCAGAATGCCTCGGGATCTGCGCACTTTCCGTCGGGAACGAAGGTGTTAGCCTTGTCAATATTAACGTGATCGAAAAGGCGATCGTTCATGAAATAGCGATAGCTCTGCTCATGGGTGGGCTCGATGGGATAGTATTCGTCAAGGTTATAGGACTTGATGCCGGAAAAATCGATCTTGCCGGCCTTGTTATCCTCGATAAGGCAGGAATAGATGCCCTCAGGGGACGAGCCGGTTGCAAGCCCGAGAATGCCTGTCGGATTCTCTCTGATATAATCGGCAAACACGTCTGCCGCGCGGCGCGACATTTCATCATAATCTTTACAAACGATAACTCTGTTTTCGGTAAGCATTTTTGTGTACCTCTTTCATAAAATCATTATTAGTTATATTATACTCGCTTTTGGATATAAATTCAAGTCTTTTTTGAATTTATTAACAAAAAAGAACCGACTCCTTACGAAGTCGGTTCAATTTTTAAGTTAACTGAAATTATTCAGCGTCTGCAGCCTCGTCAGCGTAGCCGTCTTCAACGTCTGCGCTTGCATCTTCCTCAAGGAGAGCCTTGATGGAGAGGCTTACTCTCTGCTGCTCGTCGTCGATCTTGGTGATCTTAACAGAAACGGTCTGACCGGAAGCGAGGACATCGGCGGGATTGTCAACGCGGGTAAGAGCGATCTGAGAAACATGGATAAGACCGTCAACATCGTCGGTGATCTTAGCGAATGCACCGTAGGACATGATGTTCGAGATGGTTACGTCAAGAACGTCGCCCTCAGCGTACTGAGCCTTGAATACCTTCCAAGGATGAGTCTCCTCGGTCTTGTAACCGAGAGTGATCTGCTTCTTCTCGAGGTCGAAGGACTTAACGAATACGGTAAGCTCATCGCCGATATTGAGAATATCTGCGGGCTTATGTATGGGCTTCCAGGACATTTCTCTCTTGTGAAGCATGCCGTCTACTCCGCCGAGGTCGATGAATGCGCCGTACTCGGTCATTCCTCTAACCTTACCGGTGTAGTACTTGCCCTCTTCGATCTCTGCCCAGAAAGCAGACTCGAGAGCCTTTCTCTCTTCTCTTGCAGACGCGCGGATGGAACCGACAGCGCTCTTGCCCTGACCCTTGAGCTCGATAACCTTGAACTTAACGGTCTGGCCAACGAGAGTGGAGAGATCTCCGCCCTTGGGAACTGTGGTCTGCGATGCGGGTACGAAAATTCTTGCGCCGTAGAGCTTGATAACTACGCCGCCCTTGACAGCCTCGGCAACAACACCCTCAAGGTTCTCGCCGCTTTCCTTGGCATCAACGATGATATGCCAATTCTTGTCAAGATCTGCGCGCTTTTTGGAAACGGTTGCGCATCCGTCAACATCGCTGACGCGGATAACAAATACATCTATCTCGTCACCGATCTTGTACTCGGAACTCAGCTTCAGAGAAGCATCGTCGGATATCTGATCGGCGGTCAGTATGCCGGTAACTTTTGCGCCGAGGTCGAGTTTGATCTCAACGTCGTTTACCGCAATAACGGTACCGGTAACGGTGTCTCCTGAACTTAAAGTTTTGATTGCTGAGTCGAGCATTTCGTCAAAGCTGATTTCTGCCTTGTCGAGTTTAATTTCGCTCATTTTGTTGTATACCTCCTCTATAATGCCGCCGGGCGTTGATGCCCCTGCGACAATCCCCACTTTTTGTGGGATGCTCGGAATTTTTCCGTCAAGCTCGTGCGGCTCGGAAATGCAGATCGTATTTTTGCAATTCTCCCTGCAGATCGCGTAAAGCTTCGCTGTGTTTGAGCTGTCGCGTCCGCCGATGACAATGACTGTCTCGCACGCTTTTGAGAGCTCTTCCGCTTCAAGCTGCCGAATTTCCGTAACATTACATATTGTATCAAAAATTTTGACGTTTGTATATAGTTTTTTGATAACTTTTAATGAATTTTTCCACTCTGTTAACTTTTGAGTGGTCTGCGCTGCCATAACAGGCACAATTTTGCCATCAATTGGTAATTTTTTATCATCCGCTGACTTTTGGATCTCTTCTGCGGTCGAGAAGACAAAGCTCTTTCCCTCGAAATAACTGACGATTCCGATCACCTCGGGGTGACTTTCGGCACCGAGAAGGATGAAGATCGGCTCCTCTCCCTCTGCATCGGGCATGGAGTTTTCCGCCGCGATCTTATGGATCTTTTTTACGTACGGGCAGGTGCAATCGATGAAGGAGAACTTTGGATATTTTTCCGAAAGAACCGTAAGAAGCTCACTTGTTTGCTTTGTCACGCCATGGGCGCGAACGAACACCGTCACGGGTCTTCCCGACTCGGTCGATTCTGCCAAAGCCTCAAGCTCTCCGATGCTCGTGACGCCAACTCCCGACGCCGCAAGTTGCGCGTTATAAGTATCGTTATGTATAAGCTTACCGAGGGTGAAGATACGGTCGCCGTCGCGGGCTGCGATCTTCTCCGCGATCATATCGGTGGCGCGCTTGACACCGAAGCAAAAGCCCGCGTGCTTGGCTACCGTTATATCGTGGCACTTCATTATGCTTCCTCTTTTCCGAGCGCGATTATGCGGTCGAAAATATACTGAGTAATAGCTCTCGAATCGCCCTCAAGCTCTCCGTTCTTTGTGTATTCCTCATATGGGATCGGATCGCCGATAATGAGCTTTACTTTTCTGAACGCCTTGATGCGGTATTCCTTGGTTTTTATATGGATAGGAAGAACGCTTGCCTTCGCTCTCGATGCGATAAGTCCTGCGCCTGCCTTGATGGGCGTAGTCTCGGGCTCAACTCCCGCACGGCGTGTTCCCTGCGGGAACATACCGACGCAATAGCCGTCCTCAAGCATCTTGATGGTCTTGATAATAACGTCCGCATTCGCTCCCTGTCTGTCAATCGGATAAGCACCGAGCTGAGTGACGAGCCAGCCGAGGAAAGGAACCTTAAAAAGCTCCTTCTTTGCCATA
>JAZORB010000045.1:0-5703 GCA_045656385.1 Eubacteriales bacterium
TCACCCTCGCTGTCACCAAGCCAGAGCCAATTCTCTGCCTCTTTGTTTTCATTGCCGTATATCTTATCGCAAATAATTGCGAGAGTGCCGTCATTCAGCTTCGAGATCCGCGCGCAGTTGAAATACTCGCCCGCTTTGCCCTTTTCGGTGAGCGGCTTCTTTTGTGACCAGGTTCTTCCGTGGTCGGTGCTTTCCGTGATCATTATTCTCGCGTTATCGCGGTTCTTGTGGTGTTCGCATTCCGAGAATACGCAGATCAACTTTCCACCGTCGGTGAGCACCACGTCGGGCCAAGCCTCGTATATCGAATCGTCGCGGCTGACGTTGAATTTTTGAACCATTTAGTCTTCTCTCTTCTTTTTAAGCGCTACTGCAGCAGCTGCCGCACCGATTACTGCCGCGATGGGCATTGCGGAAGCGCCACAACCCTTCTTTTCGGGAGCAGGTTCGGTTACTTCGGGAGCAGGCTCGGTAGTGATGGGAGTTACGGGCGCTTCCGTGGTTTCTACGAGTGCTTCCGTGGTCTCTACGGGAGGTTCGGTCTCCTCGGATGCTCCGCCGTCAGCCTTCCAGCCTGTCAGTTGGGTAATGAGCTCGATGAGCGCATCGCCGCGGCTGATATAGGCATCTGCAGTCGGGTGGCTTGCGATTCCCAATTCTTTTCCGCTGCACGCGTTAAGCTTGAGGAAGGTAATGTGGCTGTCGCCTGCCTTGCGAAGCTCTTCAACAACACTCTTGATCTGGGGCATCCATCCGGAGCTCATCATGCCGTATGCATAAATGATCTCGGCATTCGGATTCTTTGCACGAACGTCAAGAAGGAACGCCTTAAGCGCAGACATAAACTCATCCTTGGAAAGTCCGGTTACGGTACCGGACGCGTCGTTGGTACCCGCATTGATAACGATAACGTCAGCCTGACGCTTGAAGTCATACTTGACGCCCTCAAGGTTATAATCGTCGAGCGACTGATAAAGCAGAGGAATAAGTCTTTCGGTGGTGTTACCGTAGTTGCGGACAACACCTCTGCCCGAAACAGCAATGACGTTATAGTCCGCACCGAATGCGTTTGCAATATATTCGGAATAGGTCTTGGTGCCGTCCTCGGTAGCGGTGCTCCACGAGGAAGAAGTGCTTGCCTGTGCAGAAGCGGAATAACCGACGGTGATAGAGTCGCCGACGAACTCGATGAGTTTAGACTTCTGTGCGGGAGGAGCGAGCTTTTCGCCATCGTTGAGCTTGAGAGAAACGAGAGCGGCTGTCGAAGAACGAGCATTGGATCTCTTTACGACACGGATGGTGTGAGTAGCATTAGGATCAAGTCCTTCGGCAAGAGTAACGGTCTGATTAGCCTTTGTCAGCGCGATGTCGGGCTGCTCAACGCCGTCAATAAAGATCTTGATATACGCGGTGTTGGTTCCGCCGGGTGCGTTCGATGCGATCTCGGCGCGCACGCCGCTGCCCTTGAAGGTGAATTCAAAGCCGGACGCCGACCAGTTGAAGAAATGCTTTCCGTCAACGGAATAGGTTCTTCCAAGCCAACGGACTTCGTTTTCGATATCAAAGAAGAGCTTGGCGGGATTTGTTGTGGTTACGGTTGCGGTATACACCTCTTCGTTCACTCCGTTTGCAGACATAATTTTGATGTAGAATGTGTTAGTTTCCTTAAAGAGCTTGACGGGATTTGCCATCTCCTTGGTGAGCTCCTTGTCGGAATATACCTTGAAGGTATTGCCCGCGGATGTGGTGATCGCGAACTTATATTCGTCCTTTGTCACGCTGTCCTTGAGAGTTTTTGCACTCTTATCGACAGTTCCCGTGCTCGGAACGCCGTCAACAACAGATTTTGCGGGGTCATCCTTGGGGCTCTTGAAGGTATTATCCTTCATATCGACCTCGGTGGTGGAGTTGGGAAGCGAGATTGCTGTGGGGATATTATCGAAGGTATTGCCCTTGACAACGAACTTCGATGCAAGATCGCGGGAGTCGGTCGCGCCGTGGATAGCAATAAAGTTCTCAGATGCAATTCCCGAAACCTTGAAAATATTATCAACGATATTGAAATAAACATTATCGCTCTTGATCTGAGGAACAATAATGTTGTTGTTCGTTGCAACTCCTGCATCGTTATCGATAAATACGTTGTTCGAGATATTCACCGTGACCTTCGAGCATCCCGCAACGTTTTTAACCATATTGTGCCCGCCGGCACCGGATGTCAAGTTGCAGTTGAGAACCTGATTGGTCTTCTGTCTGAACATAGAGTCACGAACGGTGTAAATCGCTTCGGCACCCGCCTGGGCAACAGTCGACATAGCAATGAAGCCAAACATCTGCTTGGTACTTGCCGCATCAAAGTAGATTCCCGAAGCATCCATATTGTCAACGGTAAGGTTGAAGCCGGGCGCTGTGGTCATACCCTCAAAACGGATATTCTCGCAGATAAGATTACGCGAGTAATCGTTGACCGCCTTATCCGGATAGTAAGAATAGCAATAGAAGGGACCGTTGCCGGAGGTTGTATAACCGTAAACAAGCATATTCTTATAGGTAAGGGTAATGTTGCCCGCCGCGCCGTAGTTCGAGCGGAACATTCCCGCGCCCGAAACAGCCATGCCGTCGAAGGTTACGTTGTGGCAGTCGTATACAGCCTTGTTGTTGGCATTAATGCCGACGTGCCAGCTTGTGGTAAGAACAGCTTCTCCCTCACCTCTGAGAGGATTGCGTGTCCAATCGTCGGTCTTCTCTGCACCCTTGACGTTCGGGTTAATACCCGCCTTGGGGCCGAGGAAGGTGACGTCCTTGGTAATGGTTACGGATTCGCTGTAAGTACCTGCGGCAAGAATGATAGTTCCGCCCGCGGGAACAGCTTGAAGCGCGGCTGAGACCTTGGCAAAGCCGGTTGTGCCGATTATTACGGAATATACCTTGTCGCCGATAACGACGTCTGCGGCAGTGCCTGCTGCGGCAGTCAGCGATGCGTCAACAACGACGGTATCTCCGGGCAGATTATCTGCCGATACATTCAGCGCAAAGGGAAAGAGCGCCAATAAAAGTGACGTTGTCAGAATTGCGGAAATTAAGCGTTTCATACTAATTCCTCCTTGAATTGTTGATAACACCATTATATCATATTATTATCATTTGGTCAATAATAAAAAACAAAAAAGCAGCCCCTTCCTTACGGATGGGACTGCAGTTTTTCGAAAGGTTATGCCTTGATTACTCAGCGTCAGCAGCGACTTCCTCTTCTACCTCTTCGATCTCGATCTCATCGCAGAGCTCCTCATCGAGGCAGCAGTCTTCGCAATCGCAGCAGTCGCAATCGTAATCGCAATCACAGCAATCGCAGCAGAAATAGCCGGCCTTCTTAAGGAGTGCATAAAGAGCAACGCCTGTAGCGCCGATAGCAGCGATAATACCAAGGGTAATGCCCACTATCTTCCAATAGTTAGTCTTCTCTTCCTTCTTCTGGAACAAAAACATGATAAATACCTCCAAAATAATTATTTTGCAATTATATTATATCATATTTTTTTGAAAAAGCAACACTTTTTCAAAGAATTTTATAATTATTTTTCAAACATTAAAAATACACTCATTTTTTTGCGCCAAAAGTATTTATTTTTTCCAAGTTTTATGATAAAATATATAATAGGTAAATTTGTGGAGTAAAAAATGACGTATAACAAAGCCGTTGCGCTTCTTTATGAAGCCGGAATCGAAAACGCGGAGACCGACGCCGCCATACTCTTTGAGCATTTCGCGGGCATGGCGAGACACACTCTCCCCTTCCGCCGCGACGAGGAGATCGAATGTGAAGAATTATCTGCCGCTCTCGAGCGCAGACTCGCGCGCGAGCCCCTGCAATACATCCTCGGCGAATGGGAATTCTGCGGGCTTCGCTTCACACTCAACTCCGACTGTCTATGCCCCCGCCCCGACACCGAGCTGATAGTGGAGCAGGCTCTTAAAAATCTGCCGCCCCACGCTCATTTTTGCGACGTTGGTACGGGAAGCGGAGCGATAGCGGTTTCAACAGCACATTACAGAAAAGACACCACCGCAGAAGCATTTGATATTAACCAAAACGCCTTGTCAGCCGCCTCGCACAATGCAGAAATAAACGGCGTTGCCGACAGAATAACGTTTACCCAAGCCGATGCGCTTGCCGAGGGTTTTCTCGAAGGCAAAACTTTCGACGCCATTCTTTCAAATCCCCCATATATCCCCGCTGACGTCATCCCAACTCTTGCGCCAGAGGTGCTTCTTGAGCCTCACCGCGCTCTTGACGGCGGCGACGACGGCCTCATCTTCTACCGCGCCATCACGAAAAAGGCAAGATCCGCGCTCAACGCGGGCGGCTTCGTCCTTTATGAGGTCGGCATCGGGCAGGCTCGGGACGTTGCTCACATCGGCGAAGAAAACGGCTTCACCGCGGAGATCTACCCCGACCTCTCTGGCATCGACCGCGCAGTTTTATTACGAAAAATCTAACTTTGGAAGGTACTTATATATGAAAATCGCAGTTCTCGCGGGAGGACTTTCTCCCGAAAGAGATGTATCGCTCACCTCAGGCTCGCTCATCGCGACCTCGCTTTCAAGATCGGGGCACTCCGTCGCCCTCGTCGACCTCTATCTCGGAATCAAAAACATTCCTGCCGACATCGACAGCCTTTTCGTCAAGGGTGGCAGCTACACCTACAAGGTTGAAACCGCAGAGCCCGACCTTGATGCTCTCGTTGCCTCAAACGGAGGCAGACACGCGCCCATCGGCGAAGGAGTTCTTGAAATCTGCCGTGCCGCCGACGTCGTTTTTCTCGCGCTTCACGGTTCGATCGGTGAAAACGGTCAGCTTCAGGCAACCCTTGACTGCCACGGCATCAAAAGATACACCGGAACCGGCTATATCGGAGCTCTCCTGTCGATGGACAAGGACATCTCGAAGCGCCTGATGGTCGAAGCGGGAGTAAAAACTCCGCGCTGGAAATACGTTGACACCGAACATCCGAATGCAAAGGAGATCGCGACAGAGGTCGGTCTTCCCTGCGTCATCAAGCCCGCATCCTGCGGATCGAGCGTCGGTGTTTCGATCATCAACAGCGTCGATCAGATCGACGAAGCGATCAAGGCTTCGGCAAAATACGAACGCTATCTGCTCGCAGAGGAAATGATAAAGGGACGCGAATTCACCATCGCTGTTCTTGACGGCAAGGCGCTTCCGCCCGTCGAGATCATTCCGAAATGCGGATTTTACGATTACAAAAACAAATATCAGAGCGGACTTACCGAAGAGATCTGCCCCGCGCAGCTCACCGATGAAGAAAACGCACGCCTTGCCGATGCCGCGCTTACCGCATTCTCGGCACTCCGAATGGAGATGTACGGCAGAGCCGATTTCATCCTCGGCTCGGACGGCGAATTCTACTGTCTTGAAGTCAATGCTCTCCCCGGCATGACCCCCACCTCTCTTCTCCCCCAGGAAGCCGCAGCCGTAGGAATCAACTACGACGCACTCTGCGAGCTTCTTGCTAAACTTGCTTACGAAAAGGAGTAAAAAAGATGCTTTATTCAAAGGAAGTCGATCAGAGCGGACTTGTCCGCTACGGAATTCTCGGTCTCGGTATCGGTATGGCGCACGTTGCCGGCGCAGCTGCTTCGAACAAATGTATCCTCTGCGCGGTTGCAGACCTCGACGAGGCT
>JAZORB010000046.1:0-14324 GCA_045656385.1 Eubacteriales bacterium
TGCGGCAAGACCACGCAGACCGAGCGCCTTCGCACCGCCATCGCCGAGGCAACGGGCAGACCCTGCCTGTATGAGCGCGAGCCCAACGAGCGCAATGCCGCGGGCGCGATCATTCGCTCGGGCCTTTACGGCGGGGTCAAATTTCTGACCGAAAGCATGGCGTATCTTCACGTCGCCGACCGCCTCGAGCACATCGAGTTCATGCGCCCACTGATCGAAAAGGGCACAAACATCGTCTGCGACCGCTATTATCTTTCGAATATGGCGTATAACACCACTCCCCGCATCTCGATGGCGGATATCTACACGATGAACAAGCCCTGTATCGAGGCGATGAAGCCCGATCTCTTCGTCTTCCTTGACGTTCCCACCGAGGTCACAAAGGCTCGCCGCGACAAAAACCGCGCAGATAAGGAGATCTACGACGGCGACGACAAGCAGGCGCGCGTCCGCCGCAACTATCTTGAGGCGATCGAATTCCTCAAGGAGCAGGGCGAGAATGTGGTCGTCATTGACGCCTCGCGCGACATCGACAGCGTTTCCGAAGATATCAGGACGCAGGTCTTTGCGGCTCTCAAAATCGGTAAATAATATGGTGATCTATTCCTACACGCCCGAGCGCGGCGATAAATTCAGCCGCGCGATGATTTATTCGCTCGCGGGCGCGGGGCTGACACTCGCCATTCTTGCGGAGATCATCATTGAATATTCAAGCATTCTGCACGTTATCGCGTTCGGCACTCTGCTCGGATCGATCCTCATCTGGTCGCGCTGCATGCTCAGCTTCACCTACAGCATCGAAACCGAGGGCGAGGGCAGAGCGCCCGATCTCGTCGTAATGGAGAACAAGGCGAAATCAAGCCGCATCCTCTCCCGCGTTTCGATCGAGGGAGGAAAGCTCATTCCCCCGGCAAAGTTCAAGCCGAACGGCGCGCCCGTTTACGACCATCGCCCCACGCCCTTTTCGAAGGATTATTGGGTTTATGAGATCCCCGAGCGCGACGGCGAGGGATTTATCCGTTTCTCGCCCGACAAGGAGATGCTCGAGCTGATGCGCTCCCTCGGCTGTGAGGTAGAAGTATGACGCGCCGGCGGTTTGCCGCGCTCGTTCTTGCGTTTTTGTTGCTTTTTTCGGCTTGCGAAGAAAATCCTCCGGTCGAACCCTCTGTCAGCGCGTCGATTGGCGAATATACCTCGCCCGAAACGACCGCGCCCGACATCGCAGAGGTCACAGATGAGCTGACCGAGCCCGAAGAAACCGAGCCTGAAGCGACTGCTCCGCCCGCGGACATCACGCAAATGAAGGCGAGCGAGATACTTGCGCTGACGGGTCAGCTCTGCGGGGAGTACAACACCTTCACCCGCAGCTCGAAAACCCGCACAGAGATCGAGATAGGCGGCGAGATCACCGAAAACGTATCCGAATCCTCGCTTTCCGTCAAGAATAAAAACGCCGTTTTTCGCAGAAGCGGCGAGGCGGGAGAAGAGGAATATCATCTTGTCGATTCCTTTCTCTGCTTCGGCGGCGCGCTTGGCAAATACCGCATCGGCGGCATGAGCGTCCCGTCTTTTCTCCGGATGTTCTCGGATCAGCTGCCCCTCGGCTCGTTTGAGGAGGGAGTCGCCGAGCACAGCGGCGGCGGAATCGTGCTGAAATTTGATAAGCTTTCCGCCTCGGGCATCGCTTACCTTCGCGAAATGCTCGGGCTGACCGATGCCGCGGCTCTCGAGGTCGAAAAGTCGAGCCTTGAGGTCCGTGCGGATTCAAACGGGCATATGAGCGAAGCCTCCACTCAGCTTTCGCTGACCGTTTCTCTGTCGGGCGAGGCGCTGATGAAGGTGGAGATCAACTCCGAAATGCGGCAGAATACCATCGTAGGCATTCTCGATTTTGAGTCGCCGAATATCACGGATCATATCCTGTTCCCGGATCTCGAAACGATCGCGTATTGCGAAAACGCCGCCGCGCAGATAGAGAAATTCAAATCAAACCGCGAGGCTTTTGAGTTCACCGACCGCAGATCGACGAAGATCGAGTCGCAAGGCCATTCATTCTCGCAGAATTCGTCGGCTGACTATGCTTATGCCTCGCGAATCGGGCTGAGCATCGACAAGCGCTTCGACACCGCCGACGGTGGTGATTCACACACCCTCCTGACTCATTACAACAACCGCCGTGCCTTTTCGCAGCTTGACGGCGAAAGCATTTTCGTTGACACCACGATCAATAAAAACAACCTGTTTTTCATGATCTTCCGCCCCATCGACACCGCGTTTTATCGCCTTGCCGATTGCAGATCGGCGGAAATCGTCAAGGACGGCAGAATTACGCTGACCCTGAAGGACAGCGTTCTAAAGGAGATCGCAAGACAGATACTTCTATCATCGGGAATCTCCTGCGACTCACTGCATATCACAAAAATCATCCGCGCCGTGACATATATCGAGCTCGACGAAAACGGCAAGCTTTCCGCCCTCGGATATGAGATCTCTCTCAACCTCACCGTAAACGGCAAAGCCTACACCCTCGAGCAGACCGTCTCGGTCACCGACACCTCGCACAATTCCGCAAAAGTCAAGGTCATCTACATCGATGTCGATGAAGATGAAGAATAAAAAGGAAAATCCCGCGCATTTGCGCGGTATTTTTACATATTAATTAGCCTCTCTTCCACTCGGTGCCCTTGGCGGAGTCGATGAGGGTGATGCCCTCGGCGGCGAGAAGATCGCGGATGCGGTCTGCCTCGGCGAAGTCGCGCGCCTTCTTTGCGGCGGTGCGGGCTTCAACGAGAGCCTCAATGCGTGCGTATTCGGGATCAGCGGCTGCGGCTGCTGCCTTTGCGGCTGCTTTTGCTGCTGCCTCGGCATCCTCGGCGGCGTTGATTGCCGCTGCGGCGTCGATAAGACCGAGCATAAGCACCTGCTCGAAATCGCGGATAGCGGCGAGCTTGGTTGCCGCGTTCGTCTTTGCCTTGAGCACGTCGTAAAGTGCGGTCACGGCAAGCGAGGTGTTAAGATCGTTGTCAAGCGCGTCGGTGAAGCGCTTCTTAAGCTGTGCGAAGACCTCCGCATCGACCTCTCCGTTATCATCGCGGAGCAGGGGAGCGATCTTTGCTACGAGCTTGTTGTAAGCGATGGTCGCGTTGTCGAGGTTTTCATAGGAGAAAACGAGCGACTTGCGGTAATGCGACTGCATGCAGAAGAAACGGTATGCGAGAGGGGAGTAGCCCTTCGATTCGAGGAGCGAAACGGTGAGGAACTCGCCGCTCGACTTGCTCATCTTGCCCGAATTGGTATTAAGGTGAAGAACGTGCATCCAATGGCGGCACCACTCGTGGCCGAGGTATGCCTCGCTCTGCGCGATCTCGTTGGTGTGGTGGGGGAATGCGTTGTCAATTCCGCCGCAATGGATGTCGCAGTATTCGCCAAGATGCTTCATAGCGATGCAGGAGCACTCGATATGCCATCCGGGATAGCCGATTCCCCAGGGGCTCGGCCACTTGAGCTCCTGATCGTCGAACTTGGACTTTGTGAACCAAAGAACGAAGTCGGCGCGGTTGCGCTTGTTGCCGTCAGCTTCAACGCCCTCGCGAACGCCAACCTCGAGGTCTTCCTCGTTGAAGTCGTGGAAAGCGTAGTAGGATTCAAGTTTCGATGTATCGAAATAAATATTGCCTCCAGCCTCGTAAGCAAATCCCTTTTCGATAAGAGCCTCGATGACGCGGATGAAGTCGTCAATGCAGGAGGTTGCGGGCTCGATGACGTCGGGAATGCGAATGTTCAGCTTCTTGCAGTCGGCAAAGAAAGCGTCGGTGTAGAACTGAGCGATCTCCATGACTGTCTTTTTCTCGCGCTTTGCGCCCTTGAGCATCTTGTCGTCGCCCGTGTCGCCGTCGCTGGTCAGATGACCGACGTCGGTGATGTTCATAACGCGCTTGACCTCGTAGCCCGAGTAGCGCAGATAGCGGTCAAGAATATCCTCCATCATATAGGTGCGGAGATTTCCGATATGAGCATAGTGATAAACCGTGGGGCCGCAGGTATAGATCGAAACCTTGCCCTCCTCGCGGGGCTTAAACTCGTCGCGGCTGTGTGTCAGGGAATTATAGAGGATCATTTATTTTACCGTCCTTTCGGAATTAAGTCAAAGTATAATATATTATTATAGCAGATTAATTGAATATTGTCAATAATTTTAACGAGCGAACATAGGGGGGAGTGAATGCAAAATGCAAAATGATAAATGCAAAATGAAGGAAACTTTTCTGCAAGCCGAAAAGTATTTATTATAGTGGAGATTTCAGAGCAAAGCGAAGAAATTTACCTTTTATTTGCATTTTGCCTTTTGCATTTAATACGTCGGCGTATCAAGTCTCCACTCGCCGTTCTCGAAAACGAAGGTGAGGGTGACGGTGTGCTCGCCTGTTTTGACCTCAAAATTTTCGTAGTCGATGTAGCGGCCGTTTGCGGTGATCTCAACGTTGACAAGCGCTGCCTTCGAGGGGCGGACGATCTTCATCGTCGAGTAGTCATAGGTCTTGTGGGTGGTGAAATAGGGCTCAAATTCGTTTGATTTGAGCAGATAGAAGCCGTCGATGCTGTCGTCGGTGCGGTAGCGGGCGTAGCTGATCTCGGTGCCCATGGTGAAGCCGTCGAACATAGCGGCGTAAACTCCGCCGTAGCCAAGATCGCCCTCCTTCCAATTCTCGCCCTTGAGGTAGCCCTGCGTGTAGACCGATTCGGCAAGTGCCTGGATCGATTCGATGTCCTGGTATTTGCAGTCAACGCGGACGTAGTCGTAATGCTCGTCCGAATCCTCGCCGTAGACGTACTCGTACTGCGATTCATCAAATTCGATGGGGTAGTAGAAATTGCCCTCGCTGTCCTTGTAAATGGCTTCCATATTTGCCGCTTCTGCGGTCTTTTCGGCGTATTTCCACTCGTCGTCGCCGATCTTGTATTTCAGAATACTGCGCTCGCCGTCGGTGATGAAGGTGTAGTAAGCCTTGTGCTCCTCAAGATAAATGAGGTTTCCGTCGCCCTCGGCGCGCTTGTAGGTGGGCAGACCCTCGCCGAAGAAGATGTTGTTGACCTCGACCGACGCCTCGATCAGCGCAACGAAGGTGTCCTTGACGCTGTCAAGCTCGGGCGGCTGTGAGCAGGAGGCGAATAAGGGAAGGCAGATAACAAGCGACATCAGGATCGCAAGTGTTTTGTTAATGCTTTTTTTCATTTTTATTCCTTTCTTTGTAGAAAGTGTGTTTAAACATCGGCATTTTCACGGTTTTGATGAAAAATGCAAATAATTTCAGCGCGCCTCTGCCGAAAATGCGGCGAAGTACGCTCATCAGGTGCGCGTCGGCGCCCGTGACGATCATTTTTCGTCCTCGCTTGAGGCGGCGGACGATCTTTTTTGCCGTTTTTTCAGCCGAGGGAGCGAATTTGCCGATGATGGACGAGCCATCGTGCGAGTTGAAAAGCTCGGTAGCCGTCATGCCGGGGCAGACTGCGGCAACGAAAAGGCTCTTGCCGTATTCAAGCGAAAGGCTTTCGGTGAAGGCAAGAAGTGCCGATTTGCTCGCGGAATATGCGGCGGTGCCGGGCAAGGTTGCCAGCGCCGCAGAGCTAGCCACGTTCACTATCGCGCCACTCTCGGATTCGAGCAGCAGCGGCAGGAAAAGCGCGCACATTTTTACGTGCGAATGGAAATTCAGCTCCATTACTCTCTCAAACTCTGCCGTGCTTTCGGGTGTAAAGCAGGAAAATTCGGGCAAGATCCCCGCGTTATTGATGAGAATATCGGGCTTTATGCCGTTTTCGGTGACAAAATCAAAGAGCCTTTGGCGGTCCTCGCCGCTCGTGACGTCGCAGACGAAGGGCAGAAAATTCTCCCCAAGCTCCTCGCGAACGTTTTGGAGCCTGTCCTCTCGGCGCGCAAGCCCGATGACGCGGCAGCCGTATTTGGCGCAAAGAAGCTTTGAGAGTTCATATCCGAGCCCCGAGGAAGCACCGCTGATGACGGCGGTCTTATTCATCGCCGACCTGATATTCGGTGATGTCCTCTGCCGCAAGCTCGGCATTCGTCAGTCTGCCGTGCGTGCGCTCAAAATACTGAATATTGTTGCGGAGAAGGAAGAGAAACAGATTGTTGATGCTTCTGCCTTCCTTTTTGCTGATAACGGCGAGTTTACGCATAAGGTCCTCGCTCATTCTGATCTCGATCTTACATTCTTTTTTCATATTATTATTACCTCATTCAATGCCGAGCTTGCCCGCAAGAATAGATGCGGCGGTCTCGGCGGCTTTGTTACGCATTTCGGTCATTCTGTTGGCAAGAAGATCTGCGGCAGGAGTCGATTTATTAAATCCGTCGGCAATATGGTCGCGGATGTCGCCCCAGCCGAAAAGGATGCCAAGGTCAAGCCTTGCGTGCTCCGAAAGGATATCAAGCATCTGCGCCGAATCCTTTGCGCCTTTTTCGGTGATCTCCGCGCGAACCGCCTCTCTGTAATCATTCGAGCATACGGCGAGAGCGGTGATGATGTTGTTCAGTCTGGTTCCGCTGACAACGCCCGCGGGCGCGGCAAAGAGCGAAAGCGAATATTGATCTATCGGCGTGGAATAATCAAGCGATGTGCTTGCCTTCGGCAGGGGCAGATAGATCTCTCCCTGCGTGAGAGGGGAAAGCTTTTCAAGCGTGAATATCGCGGATTTGCCGGTCGCCTTGGAGTAAAGTCCGATCGCGGTGTCGTATGCCGAGGCAAATGCTGTGTCGGCACTTAGCGCACTTATCGGAATATCCTTGTCATTCTTGGTAAATATCTCGCCCCCAACGCCGCGGAAGAGAGTGACGGGCGAGAAGGATCCGACCGAAAGAGTGTTTTGGGCTTCGGAAATGTATGTAAACATAAGCTCGGCGGTGAATTCGCCTGCCAAAGCCTTGGCAATGGGGTCGGAGGAAAGCTCGGTGCCGTTATATTTAAGCGCGTATGTTGCACTTATGTCGGAAACAAGCGCATCCGATGCAAAAAGGTATACTCCGCCGCCAACGGTAAGGCTTTCGGTGATCGATCTGCCAATGCCGATGCTTTCGGGCGTGATCTCAATGCCTGCGCCCGAAAGGTTTTCGAGCAAGCCTGAATTCAGAAGCTCGGCGCCGATGAAGGGGTCGGTCAGCACAAGATCATATCTGCTCTCGCCCGCAAGAACGAGAGTTTCGATGGTTTTTTCAAGATTATCAGCCCCAGAAAGCTCAATCTCGGCGGAATAGCCGTAAAGCAGAGCCTTTTCGCGTGCTTCAAGCACGGGCTTGTATTTGTCCTCCGCAAGCGCCGCAAGGATCGCCTCGCCCTTGCCGTCCTGCATGATGATGCGGATGGTCTCTTCGGATTTTGGTGGCTCGGTCTCGGGAGCTTCGGTGGTCTCGGGGGGAGCGACGACTGTGATGCTTTCTTCCGTCGTTTCCTGGGTGATAGCTGCGGTCGTCTCGGGGGCTGTTGTGCTTGCCGATCCTGTAGTTTCAGCGGTCTCCTCGCCGGAACAAGCGGCAGAGGAGAGAAGCAAAAGGAGGGCGAGCATCAGCGCGGTGAGGCGGCTGTACTTTTTCATTTTAATGTTCCTTATTCTTCGTCGTTTATAACTATTCGCGGCACTCTGCCCGAAACAAGGCTCAGGCATTCGTGCACAATGGTGTTGCAGTGGGTGGCAAAATCGAGGCAGGTGACGTACTCGTCGCCGAAAAATACGACGGTGTCGCCCTCGGCGGCGTCTGTGCCCCCAAGGTCGAGCATGCACATATCCATGCAAACTCTGCCGATTATCTTGCCCGAGCCGCGATACGTGCCGTCGGGCGCGTAGATCGAAACGGTGTGCCCCGCCGCGTGGCGGAAAACTCCGTCGGCATAACCGATTCCGACGGTTGCGGCATTGATCTCTTTTTCTACCTTGAAAGTACCGCCGTATCCGAGCTCTTCGCCGGGCGTAAGACGGCTGATGCGCGCAATCTTGGCGCAAAGCTTGAAGGTGGGGAGCAGCCCGAGATCGATCCCGGGCGCGGGTCCAAACCCGAAAAGCGAGATTCCGATGCGTACGGCGTTGGCGAGATCCTTCGAGGGTCGCGTGAAAGCACCGGGGCTGTTGCAAAGGTGAACTACTCTTGGGTCAACTCCCGCAACGCGAACGCGGTCGAGAGTGTCGAAAAATCTGATCGATTGAAGCGAGGTGCGCTTCTTCGCGTGCTCGTCGATCTCGTCGGCCGATGCGAAATGCGAAAAGATACCGTCGATCGTGATGCCGGGCATCTTTGAAATCTGAACGATCTGTGCCGTGGTGACCGCCCTCTGCTCCTCGTTGAAGGTCGCAAATCCGAGGCGGTTCATTCCCGTGTCGAGCTTTATATGCGCTCGGACGCAGACACCTGCTTCGCTTGCCGCTCTTGAAAGCTTTTTGGCATAATCGAAGGAGGGAATCGTCTGGATAAGATCGTGATGTCCAACCTCGCCGATCATGCTCAGCTCTGTTGCGCCGAGAATGAGAATGTTTGCCTGCTGGCTCAGCTCGTCGCAGACCTTTTTGACGCAAAGAGCCTCCTCGACGCTGGCAAGAGCGAATGCGCGGCAGCCCTCGGAAAGAAAAATGCGGGTGCATTCACGAATTCCGTGGCCATAGGCATCGCCCTTGATGACGGCAACGATGTCGCAGTTTTTGCGTTTTTTGGCAATCTCTGCGGCAACGGTTCTGTAATTATGCCTGATCGCCGCGGCATCAACCTCGACCCAGGCGCGGGGCGAGGAGCTGATCGGCAGATCGGCATAGGTTATATAAAAATTATGAGCCATAAATTTTCTCCGTTGTGATTTATTACTGTTACTCGACAATAATTCATATTATATTATATCATATTTATTCCGCTTTTGCAATATATTTATAACGGAATAGTTGAGGGGAGGGAAAAATTGTATATAAAGAGGAAATTGTTGGCAATAATCATTTTGGCGCTTTTTGTGCTCTCGGCTATCTCCTGCGCACCGACCTCCGAGGTGGGATTTTTGCGAGTGCTTGACTTGCCCGCACGGGCGGAGATCGAGGGGGAGCGCTATGGAGTGGAGTTCAAGGCAAAGCTCATTCAAAGCGAGCGCGACGCGGAGGGAATGCGCAAGGCAAGACTCGAATTCACCGCCCCCGATGCGTTTGCGGGTATCTGTGTCGAGTATTCTTGCGGGGTATGGGGAGCCTCGCTTGGGGAGATCTCATTTTCGGGGCTCGCCGCCGAAAAGCTCGGCGCGCCGATATCGGCTTTTTTCTCGGATGGGGAGGTTATCACGGTAGAAAAGACGACGGGAGATCGTGGCGAGGCGCAAACCAGAATATGCTTGCAGCGAGGCGCATTGGTTTACGAATATCTGATAGACAGCAAAAGCGGAATGCCCCTGTCGGTCAAGGAAACGACCGCCGCGGGCGAAATTATTATGGAAATAAAAATTTTGGAATATAAAACAGATTAAAAAGGAGAAAAAACTATGCACAAGCAATTTTTATCGACCGCGTTCGCATCGATTCTGGCGCTTGCCATCATGATGGGAGTCGTCACGCCCGAGGTGAAGGGCGAGGTGCCGCCCGAAACCTCTTATGAGGTCACCGAAATGCCCGAAACCGAGCCTCCCGCACCCGAAACCGAAGCACCCGAAACCTTACCCGAAGAGCCCGAGCCCGAAACAGAACCCGCAGAAACCGAGCCCGAGGACGGTGGCGTCCTGCTCACGCCCACCCTCCCCGAAGGTGCTGTCGCCTTGTCGCTCTACATAAACGGCAGAGCGATCGGCGAAGGCTTTGCGTTTCATCACGACGGGGAGATCTGGCTCCCGATCGAGGGCTTTTGCGCACTTTTTTCGAGCGGTAATATCACGGGCGAAGTGGGCAAATGCTATATCGAGTCGGGCGACCGATTGATTCCGTGCTCGAAGAATGACCACGAGGTCACTGTGCGCGACTACGGCGTGCTCTGCGCGCCAATCGAGGCGCTGATGTCGGCGGCGGGACTGCGCTCGACCGAAATTGTGGGCAATGAAATATGCATCTGGGGCGTGCCGACCTTCCCCGAAGCCGCCGACGTGTATAGCTACGAGGATCTTTATTGGCTCTCGAGAATCATCTCCGCCGAGGCGCGCGGCGAGCCCTTTATCGGTCAGCTTGCCGTGGGGACGGTGGTCATTAACCGCACGCAGAGCGACTATTATCCCGACACGATCTATAAGGTCATCTTCGATAAGGTCGGCGGCACGCAGTTCACGCCCGCCTCGACGGGCAGCGTCTACCGCGAGCCGACCGAATCGAGCGTCATTGCCGCCAAGCTCTGCCTTGAAGGCTTTTCCCTCGATGACGGCATCCTCTTCTTTTTCAACAGCAGCATCGCCGCCGGCAGCTGGATAACCGCCAACCGCGAATATACAATGACCGTCGGCCGGCATGACTTTTATTCATAGCTCCTCATAAAAGACAAGGGCTGTCCCGCGAGACAGCCCAACCAATCATTATTCCATTTTTTAAAACGGACCGATCGGCAAGTTTTGTCTGATCGGTCCGTTTTTTTATTTTTCGTCCAATACACCTTCGGTAACGATACGGTGTATCTCCTCGCGGCAGATGCCGAGGACGGTTGAAAGCTCGCCGTAAAGGCAGTTTTTTGCTGTATGTTCAAAATCGTTGTCAAGATCGGGCACGCGGCGGCGCGTACGGCGGAAGAGCTCGCGGCGGGCGCGAACGGTTTTGATTATCTTGACGTATCCTTCCGGGTTACCCTCGCGGATAGCCTCTCTGTATGCGTCCTTGCGGTGCTTTTCGATGGCAACGGCAACCTTTTCGATGTTTCCGATGCGCGAAAGCAGAGCCTCCGCCTCCTCCTTCGAGATAAGCGAACGCATAACGACCTGCGTATTGTCCACGGGAGTGTATATAACAAGACTTGTATTCTCTGCGATCGGCGTAAGCTTATAAAAGCTCCTCGTGTCGGTAGAATCAAAGGGGGACGCGCATATTTCACTGACGCGGCACACGCCGTTGGTGCCGTAAAACAGCAGATCTCCTATGTTAAACATTTTCTACTCCTTTTGGAATTCAACGTTCATACATATATTATACAATAAAAAATCGATTTTGTCAAACAGTTTATTCGCAAAATGGGACAAAAATTTGTAAATTATGAGATCAATTCATGTTTTTGAGCCTGTCGAGAGTGTTCTGAAGAATGATCTCTGCAGAAAGGCTGTCGATGATATTCTTGCGTTTGCCTCCGCGCGTGTCGGTCTCATTGAGGTAGCGCGAGGCGGCAACGGTGGTGAGTCGCTCGTCGGTCATTGCAACGGGAATTCCTGCAGCAACAGAGAGTCGGCGGGCAAAATCGCGGCAACGGTCTGCGCGCGCGCCCTCGCTGCCATCCATATTTCGGGGAAGCCCCACAACTGCTGCAACTGCGCCCTTTTCCTTTGCTATGCGCGCGACCTCGGCGGCGGTCTTGTCAATGCCGCCAACCTTTACGTTTCCGATGCCCGAGGCGAGAAAGCGCGAGGCGTCGGAAATTGCAAGGCCTGTCCGCACCTCGCCGAAATCAACGGAGAGGATGCGTCCTTTTGTATTTTTCAGTTCTTTGACGTCGGCAACTGCGACAGCATCGTATTCGGACATTGTTGTTTTCCTTTAATATAATAAATTGGCAACAGCGATGCGCCGTCGGTGCGTGTTGCGCCCTCGCGGCGGAATTCGCTGGGAGTTATACCGCGGAATTTGACAAAAGCGCGGTTGAAGGTGCGAAGCGTCGAAAATCCGACCGCCTCTGCGATTTCGGTGATCTGCATATCCTCGCGGCGCAGAAGCCTGCATGCATGCGAGATGCGAAGCGAGTTTATGTAATCGTTGAATCGTATGCCAAGCTTGCCCGAAAAGAGATGCGAAATGTAATATTTGCTCAGATGAAGCTCGGATTCGAGCATTTCAAGCGAAAGCTCCTCGGCAAAATGCTCCGAGCAGAAGCCGACGATCTCGCGCACGGCTCTCGAATCGCCGACTCTGGGCGCGGAAAGGCTCATCATCGGGAGAAGCTTGCCGAAAAGCGCGAGAAGGCATCCGCGAATGACGGCATCACGGTAGGGGTCGCCGCCCGTGTGGTGGTGGCCCGTGAAGGTGAAGAGAGTCGCCGTCAGCGCGTCGATCTCGGGGTCGTTGCCCGCGCCCTTGACGAGTGCCGAGCGAGGCACCTGATTTGTGAAGATTGAAAGAAATTCCGGCGTCAGATCGGGAGAAACGATGAAAAGGCGGTATTTTTCGGGCTTTTTCGTTATAAAGTAGTGCACCTGATCGGGGAAGCTGATGAAAATATCACCCGCCTCGAGATTCATTTCCTCGGTGTCGGCGTAGGCGACGGTTTCGCCCTCAAGAAGCTGAACTATTTCTATATGATAATGTATATGCGGACTGCAATGGAGCTGGGAACGGTAATTCTTATCTCCGCGGCAGTAAAAATCTGTTGATTGGTTTTCATATACTGCTGCCATTTTTACCCCCAATATTTTTTATCAAGACTGCGAAGGGTTATTGCCTCCGCGATGTGGTTTGCCTCGATGTGATCCGAGGCGGCAAGGTCTGCGATCGTGCGCGCCATTCGCATAACGCGGTCGTGTCCGCGCGCAGAAAGACCGAGTCTGTCATAAGCCATTCGCATAACCTCAACCGCTTGGTCGGTGGGGTGGCAGGTCTTGCGAATTCCCGCGGCGTCAAGCTGAGCGTTCGAGAAGATTCCAAGTCCCGAAAGGCCCTCGGCTTCAAGTCTTCTTTGCATAAATTCGCGCGCGGCGATGACTCGCTCGCGTATCTGCGCCGAGGTTTCGGTGCTTTCGCTTCGCGCCGAGATCTCGTCGTAGGAGAGGGAGGGGAGCTCGATCTGAATGTCGATGCGGTCAAGCAGAGGACCGCTGATTTTTGATATGTAGCGCTGCACCTCGCCCTTTCCGCAGGTGCATTTGCGCGTCGGATGACCGAAAAATCCGCAACGGCAGGGGTTCATCGCCGCAACCAGCATGAAGGTGCAAGGGTAGGTGACTCTGCCGAGCGCACGGGTGATGGTCACGCGCCTGTCCTCAATGGGCTGGCGGAGGTTATCCGTGATCGTTTTGGGAAACTCGGGGAGCTCGTCGAGGAAGAGCACTCCGTTGTGCGCCAGCGAGATCTCGCCGGGCTTCGGGTTTGCGCCGCCGCCGACAAGCGAAACCGCCGACATCGTGTGATGGGGCGAGCGGAAGGGGCGCGCGGTCAGAAGCGACGAGCCCTCGGGCAGAGTGCCCGCAACCGAGTGGATCTTTGTCGTTTCGATAGCCTCGTCGAAGGTGAGAGGGGGCAAAATGGTGGGAAGACGCTTTGCCAGCATCGATTTTCCCGTGCCGGGAGGGCCGATGAGGAGAATATTGTGTCCGCCCGCGGCGGCAATCTCCATAGCTCGCTTTGCGGCAAGCTGACCCTTGACGTCGGCAAAGTCGATCCCGCCCACATAGGCATCCTCAAAGGAATGAGCGTCGGGCGCGACGGGAGTCATCGCCTTTTTGCCGTTGAGGTGATCGACGATGTCGCGGATGTGGCGGACGGCGTAGACCGTGATGCCCTCGACAGCCGCCGCCTCGCGTGCGTTTTCTGCGGGAGCGTAAAATTCGCGGAAGCCCTCTTTTTTTGCGTCGGCGCACATTGAAAGCACACCGTGAACGGGGCGCACCTCGCCCGTCAGCGAAAGCTCGCCCGTGAAGCAGCGTCCCTCAAAGGTAACGCCCTGCATCACGGTGCCTCCGCAACGCAGAATGCCGAGAAGGAGCGGCACGTCGAATGCCGAGCCCTCCTTGCGTCGGTCCGCGGGGGCAAGGTTTATCGTGAACGAGGCATCGGGCCAGGAGTATCCGCTGTTGAAGCAGGCGGACTTGATGCGGTCCTTAGCCTCACGCACAGCTGCGTCGGGCAGTCCGACAAGCTGAAAAGACGGTTCAAGCGTTGGAAAACTGTCAACTTCTATCGTAACGCGAAAGCTTTCGATGCCCGAAAGCGCCGCGCTGTAAACTTTTGAGATCATTTTGATACCTCAATTACTTTTTCTTTCTAAAAACGAGAAGCTTTGAGAGGATATAGTTGAGCACGGTGACAAGGACGACCGAAATACCCGTTGCGATGAGGTCGGCGTCGAAGGTGAGAATGATTTTGAAGGGCTTGTAGCCGAGAAGGTTCAGCAGCGGAGGCACTCCGACACCGAGACCGAGCTCGACAAAGTAGGTGAAAACGCGCGAGAGGGTAAATTC
>JAZORB010000047.1:0-5794 GCA_045656385.1 Eubacteriales bacterium
CTCACGTTAAGTTTCCCGTAAAGGAAGCAGAATGATGGCGGAGATTATAAACGAGCCCTACGGCGTTCTGATAATCAACAAACCGCAAGGTCCCACGTCGCATGATATTGTCAACCGCGTGCGCCGCCTTTATTCAACCAAAAAAGTAGGACACACGGGCACTCTCGACCCGATGGCAACGGGCGTTCTTGTCGTTCTGATCGGACGCGCAGCAAAGGCTTGCGAATATTCGCTTTCCGACAGAAAAAAATATACTGCGACACTTCGCCTCGGAATCGAGACCGATACCGAGGACACGACGGGAGCTATTCTGAAAGAATATCCCGTCAACGTGAGCGAAAAGGATGTCGAGGATGCGCTTGCATCTTTCAAAGGAAGGATCAAGCAGATTCCCCCTATGTACAGCGCGCTGAAGGTTGGCGGCAAAAAGCTTTGCGACATCGCACGTGAGGGCGGCACCGTTGAGCGCGAGGCGAGAGAAATTGAAGTATATTCGATTTCAGCCGATCATATAGACGGAAACGACTATCGCCTTGTGGTAGAATGCTCTGCGGGAACCTACATCAGAACTCTTTGCGCCGACATTGGCAAGGCGCTGGGATGCGGCGGTGCTATGGCAAGCCTTGAGAGAAGCGCGGCATGCGGATTCTCAATCAACCAAGCGCATACAATAGAAGAGATCGAAGACCTTTCAATCGAGGAAAGACTTGCACTTCTCCGCCCCGTTGAGGAGATATTCTCCGAGCTTGATGCCGTTAAGCTGCCAAGCTTTTACGAAAAACTTTTCCGCTCGGGATGCGAGATCTATCTAAAAAAAGCCAAGCTCCCCGAGTTTCCCGAAGGAACAAGACTCAGAGTGCTTGACTCAAAAGGCGATTTCTTCGCGCTTGGCGAAGTAAAAAGCTATGAAAACGGATTGGCGATCAAGTCGATCAAGCTTTTTGTGCTTTGATCATTTATATTCTTTAATAAGCTTTCTTCTTTCTCTTATTCTGTGAATGCACATTGGGAGAAATATCAAAAGGAAGCTTATCAGCATTGAAAGCAATCCGAGGATTATTTTATTTTCGATAATGAAAAACAGCCCGAAGTACGGCGAAACAAACAACATTATTCCGCAACCTATCAAGTTACCGAAAAATCCCGTCAACTCGGCTTCTGCGGCTGTGAAAACCGCCGCCAAGAAGCAGAACAGCACCGATAATAACAACCACCCTCTTGCAGCCCAAAGCAGCGGAGGGTGCTTTTTTTCACTCGAAAATGAGGAAAATAGGATGACTGCAAGCAAGAATACGAGAGTTGCAATGAAATTACCTGTTGTTATCTTTCTTGAGGCATAATTCAAAATTACTGCACTAATATACACCGACAACATCAGCGAGGTTGCGATAATTCGAACAAATCCCGTTTTTGTGAAAGCATCAAATTTCATAAGATTCCTCAAATTTTATCGGGGCTGTTTTTGACAGCCCCGATGTTATTATTTATACTGATTATGCGAGAGACTTCTTGTACTCTTCAACGATCTTTGCAGAGATGTTGCCGGGAACGACTGCGTAATCGGTTACGTTAAACTCGAAGGAGCCGCGGCCCTGCGACATAGCGCGGAGAGCGATGGGATAGTCAACAAGCTCAGACTTGGGAGCAGTTGCGTGAACAACAGTGTAGCCCTTCTTTGCAGCGGGATCCATACCCATGATGCTTCCGCGGCGCTTGTTAAGGTCACCCATAACGTCACCAACGAGATCCTCGGGAACGGTGATATCGAGATCGCCGACAGGCTCCATGAGAACGGGAGCTGCCTGCTCGAGGCACTGCTTGTATGCCATGATAGCAGCGGTCTTGAAGGACATTTCATCAGAGTCAACGGGGTGGTAAGAACCGTCGTGGAGGTCTGCTGCGAGATAGGTCATCGGGAAGCCTGCGACGCCCTTAACCATAGCCTCAAGAAGACCCTTTTCAACTGCGGGGTTGAAGTTCTTGGGAACTACGCCGCCGACAACGGATACGGTGAAGGTAAGACCGGGCTCTTCGCCGGGACCGAACTTGATCCAAACGTCACCGAACTGACCGGAACCACCGTTCTGCTTCTTATGACGAGCGTGGATATCAACGGTCTTTGTAATCTTCTCACGGTAAGGAATCTTGGGAGTTTCAAGGTTGATGGTTACGCCATAGCGAGCCTTGAGCTTTGCAGAGAGAACTGCGAGATGCATATCGCCGATACCGGAAAGAACCATCTGATGAGTCTCGGGATCGGTAACGTACTTGAGGGTGAGGTCTTCCTCGAGCATACGAGCCATGGACTGAGAAATCTTGCTCTCGTCCTTTGCGGTTGCGGGAACCATAGCCTGGCTCATATAAGGAGTGGGATATGTGATCTTAGCGTATGCAACATCAGAACCGTCGGTAAGAGTATCGTTGGTGTTGGTATTAGCGAGCTTTGCGATCATACCGATGTCGCCGCATGCGAGTTCGTCAACTTCGGTCTGGTTCTTGCCCTTAACGGTGTAGATGTGAGCCATCTTTTCTGCAGTACCGTTAGTAAGGTTCTTAAGGGTCATATCCTTCTTGAGAGTACCGTTCATAACCTTGAAGAACGACATCTTACCTACGAACGGGTCAGCGACAGTCTTGAATACGAAAATGCTGGTAGAACCTGCGGGATCGATCTCAACGTCTGCGCCCTCGGTGGACTTTTCAACCTTCTTTGCAGTGTGTCTGGGGAAGGACTCAACGATTGCGTCGAGGATTGCAACAATACCCCACATGTTAACTGCGGAACCGCAGTAAACGGGAGTGATGGTGCCCTCGAAGATACCCTGGTGGAGTGCCATTGCAGCCTCGTCCTTGGTGATCTCTTCGCCGTCGAAGTACTTCATCATGAGCTCATCGGAGGTACCTGCAACTGCCTCGTTGAAAGCTTCCTTGTAGTTACCTGCGATATCCTTGAGATCGTCGGTCATGGGGATCTCGCTTCTCTTGCCCTTTGCATCATATGCAAACGCCTTCATCTCAACGAGGTCGATCATGGTGACCTTGTCGCCGCTCTTAACGGGAACGAATACGGGGCAGAGGGTGTTGCCGAAGTTATCGTGGAGTTCGTTGAATACCTTTTCAAAATCAGCATCGTTATCTTCACACTTGTTGATGAAGAATGCCTTGGGAAGACCGGCAGCGGTAGCATAATCCCAAGCGAGCTCTGTTCCGACCTCAACACCGGACTTTGCGTCAACGCAGATAAGTGCGCTGTCAGCTGCGCGGAGAGACTGGTGAACTTCACCTACGAAGTCGAGGTAGCCGGGGGTATCGAAAACATTTATCTTCATATTTTTCCACAGAATAGGAGCAAGAGATGCGGAAATAGAGAAGCCTCTCTTTACCTCTTCGGGATCATAGTCACAAATAGTGTTGCCATCAGCAGTCTTACCGAGACGGTCGGTTCCGCCGGTGAGATAGAGCATAGCTTCAGCGATGGAGGTCTTGCCGCAGCCGCCGTGTCCAAGGAGAGCTACGTTTCTTAAGGATTTGGTATCGATTGTTGCCATAAGGGGTTCCTTCCTCGCCCCATCCGCGGACGGGGCATTTATGTTTTTTTAATATTTACATATTTACGTGAGTATTAAAAACACATCACGATGTTTATTATACAACAAATCGAGCGCAAATGCAAGTCTTTTTTCGTCATTTTTGACGATTTTCTCAAAAAAATTTGAATTTTTTATTGTTTTTTTATTATACAGAGAATAATTTACATGCATTTCTATGTGAATATTCTCTAATTTCTTCCTCTGTAATGCCATGTATCTCGGCAAGAGTGCGAACGGAGGAGGCGATATAGTCACTCCTGTTAAGCTTTCCGCGGTAGGGTTCGGGAGCGAGATAGGGTGCATCGGTTTCAAGAAGAAAACGGTCAAGCGGAACAACTGCGGCAGCAGCCTTTACGTTTCTTGCGTTCTTGAAAGTAACCACTCCGGAGAAAGAGATATACCATCCCCGGCGAAGAAGCTCACGCGCCATTTCGGGGCTGCCCGAATAACTGTGGAAGACGCCGCGCACGTTCGGATGACGAAGCACGGTTTCGAATATATCGCCGTGCGCATCGCGGTCGTGAATAATTACGGGAATCGAATATTCCTCGGCAAGAGAGAGCTGTGCCTCGAGATACTTCATCTGATCTTCCTTATTATCCTGACGCCAATAATAATCAAGTCCGATCTCGCCGAGAGCGACAATCTTATTCTCTGCTCTTTTATCAAGGAGCGCGCGAAGCTTTGAGATAGCATCATCAAGGGAGATTTCTTCGTCGATATCAGAGGGATGAATTCCGACAGCAGCGTACATACCATCGTAGCATGATGCCATAGCGACAACTTGCATATTATTTACGGTGTTAGTGCCCACGTTTATAATTTTATCAACACCGTTACCGAAAACGGCAGAGAGCAGCGCCGAAGCGCCGCCCTCAAATTCGTTTTCAAATCTTTTGTCACAATAGTGGGCGTGTGTATCGAAAATGCCGCTCATCAGCGAACACGCTCTCCGAGAGGAGTCTCGGGATCAAGGAAGATTACGCGAACGGTCTCCTCGCCCGATGCGAGAAGCATACCTTCGGACTCAACTCCGCAAAGATTTGCAGGAGCAAGGTTTGCAACGAGGATGATCTTCTTTCCGATAAGATCTTCGGGCTTGTAGAACTTAGCAATTCCCGAAACGACCTGTCTTGTTTCATAGCCAAGGTCAACCTTGAGCTTGAGAAGCTTCTTTGCCTTCGGAACGGGCTCACACTCGGTGATCTGCGCGGTGCGGAGCTCGACCTTCATAAAGTCCTCAAAACCGATGATAGCGCATCCCTCGGGCTTTTCGATCTTGGGAGCTTCAGCTGCCTTTCTAGCTGCTTCGATCTCAGCATAGATGCCCTCGAGGGTCTTTGCCTCGTCGATTCTTGCGAAGAGAACTGCGGAGTCGTTGACAGAAGCACCTGCCACGGTACCGTCAAACTCGCCGCCGATGCTCTCGAAGGATGTATTATCGGTTCCGAGTTGTGCAAAAATGGTTGCTGCAGTCTCGGGGATCATGGGAGCGAGCATTACACCGCCCCAACGGATCGACTCAAGAAGGTTATAAAGAACGGTTGCAAGGCGCGCGCGGCTTTCCTCGTTCTTTGCAAGAACCCAAGGCTGGGTCTCGTCGATATACTTATTCGCGCGGCGAAGGAGCGAAAGGATCGCATCGATCGCATCGGCGATATGATAGCTGTCCATAGCTTCGTAATAGGTTTTTACAGCCTCTGCGCAAACAGACTTGAACTCATCGTCAAGTGCATCGGGAGCGGTGGGCGCTTCGATCTTCTTGTCGAAATACTTCTTCTGCATATCGAGAGTTCTCTTGACAAGGTTGCCGAGAGTATTAACAAGGTCGGTGTTATAGCGTGCGAGAACGCTGTCCCAGGTAATAGAACCGTCGGAAGCAAAAGGCATTTCCGCGAGGGCGTAGTAACGAACGCCGTCAACGCCTACGTACTCGGAAAGCTTATCTGCATAAATTACGTTGCCGCGAGACTTGGACATCTTATCTGCACCGAAGTTGAACCAAGGATGACCGAAGATCTTCTCGGGGAGAGGAAGATCGAGAGCCATGAGGAAGATGGGCCAATAGATCGAGTGGAATCTTACGATATCCTTACCGATCATGTGTACGTCAGCGGGCCAAAGCTTCTTGAACTGCTCGGACTGCTCCTCGAAGGACTTGTCGGGGTCGTAGCCAATGGCGGTGATGTAGTTTACGAGAGCAT
>JAZORB010000048.1:0-6817 GCA_045656385.1 Eubacteriales bacterium
TCGATCTCGGAGATATTCGAAACGCCGTCGTTGACAAGGAAGTCGTCCTGAGGATCATAAACGACCATAAGGCGGCAATCCTCGGGGATCTCCTGATGTGCAAGGTCAATGAGCTGAACCTTGTAGCCGCCATCCTCGAGCAGGGAGAGCATATGCTGTGTCTCAGCAATATCGCTTGCAGCCATGAAGGGCTCGCCGTGGTTGACGGTGACGCAAGCGATGGGAGATTCCGCCTGAGTTACGGCAAGAATACCCGAAACGAGCTTCTTTTCGCCGTTGTATGCCCAAGGAGCGGAGTTCTCATCATTGAAGTAGAACATCGATCTGAGCGAGTAAACGCGGAATTCGGTGCCCGAATATACGATAACGTCGGTCGAATAGATAGAGTCCTTCGAATTGTTCTTGAACTTGTTTACAGCAGAGGGCTCGCGCCAGATATTCACGTTCTCAACGTGGATGTAATCGTTCTTCTCTGCAAGGCCGAGAGCGGTCTTGTAGATCATCTTGCTGTAATACTCATCCTCGATATTGTCGGGATCGTCACAGAAAAGGATGTGAACGTCCTTGTCGATGTTCTCGAGAGCCACAACAGCAGCATCCGAGAGGGTGTAGATCTCATCGCGGGTGAGATCGGTGTACCAGAGGTACTTGTCCGCCAGAAGCTTGAAAACTCCGTTGAAAAGGAGAACTGCGGCGATGATGACGCAGGTCATCATAACCGAAAGGCTTCCGTACTTGAATTTGCGGGAAGAGAAAGCAGAATTCTTCATTGTTTTATTCCTCACTTTCTCTTAAGCCCAACGGCGGCGCTCATAGACGCGAACCGTGAGATAAATTGCGATAAAGGTCATGGATACGTAGTAAAGCAGTGCGGACCAATCAAGGATACCGTACTGGAAGTTATTGAAGCGCGAAATTACGCTTACCCAGTCGATGATGTAACGGGCAACATAGTTGTTGATAAGTCTTGTGCCTTCCTCTTCGCTGCCAACGCCGTTGAGCATATTGAGAATGAGCATAACGGCGAGAACCGCGATGGTAACAACAGCCGCGGAGAGCTGGTTTTCTGTCATGGAGGAGATAAGAATACCGATCGCGATGAATACCGAGCCGACAAGAAGCACGCCGAGAAGCGAGCCGATGATCTCGGGAGTTACGGGACCCTTGATGGTAAGACCGTCGGGGTCGAGTGCGCTTTCCTGCTTACCGATGATGTAAAGCGGGATGAGGTTTACGCAGGAAGCAGCCAGACAGCCTGCGTAGATAGTCATAGCGGCAAGGAACTTGCCCATAACCATGCCCGTGATCGAAATGGGCGCGGTCATAAGCATCTGCTCGGTGCGCATTTTGCGCTCCTCGGAGAAGGTTCTCATTGTGAGAAGCGGAATGATGATGATCATACTGAGTATGAGCCAATAGTAATAGGATGCGGTGCTGTAAGAATTGCTCTGGAGAGTGGTATAACAGCAAAGTGCTGCCGACAGAGCCAGAAAAACTCCGATAAATACGTATCCCACAGGGTTGATGAAATACGAACGCATCTCCTTCTTATAAATTGCAAGCATTGCGTTTAGTCTTCCTTTCTATCTTCGTTCTTTTCGCTCTTTTCGCTATCGGAAGCAAAGGTATCTTCCTTGATCGAATGATCCTCGTAGTAAGCAGAATCGGTGCTTTCTTCCTCAAAGGAAGCGTTTTCCTGATCCTTGACCGTCTTTTCGACGATATCGGAGGCAAGCTCCTTCTCTTCTGCCGCGCGAACGCCCTCGTAGCGGGTCTTCTTCTTTGCCTTTGCCTGCTGTGCCTCGGGGGCAGTCTTATCGACAACGGCGATGAAGATGTCCTCGATGCTCATGCCGAGCGCCTCAAGACCGATGAGAGGCCACTTTCTCTCCGCAAGCGCCCAGAAGAGCTTTTTGCGGATGTCGATGCCAACTTCGCTTTCGATCATGTAAGTATAAGCGTCGCCGTCGCGTGCCGCAAGAACCTCGGCATAGCAAATGCCGGGAAGATTGCGGAGAAGCGCAAGAACATCGCGCTGGGGACCGCTGATCTTGACGTTGAAGCGGCGGGTGTTCTCAACTGCGCGAGAGATGTTCTCGGTCAGCTCGTTTGCAACGACCTTACCCTTGTTGATGATAACGATTCTGTCGCAGACCGCCTGAACCTCCTGCAGAATGTGCGTGGAGAGAATTACGGTGTGCTCCTTACCCAGAGTACGGATAAGGTTTCTGATCTCGATGATCTGCTTGGGGTCGAGACCGATGGTGGGCTCGTCAAAAATGATGACGGGCGGGTTGCCGACAAGTGCCTGCGCGATGCCCACACGCTGCTTGTAACCCTTCGAGAGGTTCTTGAGCATTCTGTGGTAAACGTCGGTGATCTTAACGACCTCGCAGATCTCGCGGAGGTGCTTTTCCTTGTTGAGCTTACAGTTTTTGAGGTCGTAAGCAAAGGAGAGATACTCTTCAACTGTCATATCGGGGTAGAGCGGAGGCTGTTCGGGGAGATAGCCGATCAGTCTTTTTGCGTTCAGCGGGTCGTCGAGCACGTCAACGCCGCCGATCTTGATCGAGCCCGAGGTGGAGGAAAGATAGCCCGTGAGCATATTCATCGTGGTACTCTTGCCCGCGCCGTTGGGACCGAGGAATCCAAGAACCTCGCCCTTCGCAACCTCAAAGCTGATATCGTCCACGGCTGTAAAATTGCCGTAGTTTTTCACCAGGTGAGAAATTTTAATCATTTCGGTGATCCTTTCAATTAAGCTTCCCATTACTATATTAATATAATATAGCAATGGCATTTTGACACATAGTATAGTATATCATAAATATATTAAATATATATGAACATTAGCCAAAATACGCCGAAAATACGGTGAAATGTTTGTGTTTTTTGTGTGATTTGGGGATAGTGAATGTCGGGCTTGGCATGAGTTAAGACAGGCATTCTCCGAGTTTAGGTTCGCTCACGGCGAAGTGAGGAAAAATTTGTCACGGCAAATTCCGATTTTTAAAATCAGCGGAATCAAATACCCCCTCCCGCTTGCGGGAGGGTTGGGAGGGTATAGAGCGCCGCGCGTGCGACAAATATTGCTCGTTCAAAATCGCATTTGACTTTTCCCGTGATATATGGTATAATATAATGAATTATTATGTAATCATTTTCCGAGAGGAGTTTTCACGAATGAATGAGAAAAAGCTTCGGCTTATACATACCGTGTGCGGATGCGTGATCTCTGCCGCGCTGATCGTTGCGGCGATATGTCTGATCGTTTCCGCCCACACGATCTACACCTCCGGTGACTCGCCCTACACACCCGAAAGCATCGCCGCAGAATACGATAAAATTTTCCTTCCGCTTTGGGTCGCAATTTTCGCAGTTTTTGCAGGAGTTATCCTCAATATTGCGCTCCCGATGCCCAAAAGCAAGCAAAAAGCGATAAAGGATCCCTTTATCAAGCTTCGAATCCTGCAAAAGAAGATCCCCTCGGGCGCAACCCTCGACGGCATCGACCGCCAGCGCACGCTTCGCAAGGTATACCGCACCGTCTGTGCTCTTCTCTGCGCCGCAGCCTTCATACCCGCGATCATTGTGCTTTGCGACTACGATTCCTTCACCGTCGCAAACCTCACCCCCGCGCTTCTGCGAGTTGTCACTATGCTCGCCATCGGAGCGGTCATCTCCGGCGCACTCATTTTCGTTCTTTCCGTCCTCGAAAGAAAGAGTGCCGAGCGTGAAATCGAATGGACAAAAGTTGCTATTCCCGAAGGCAAAAAATCCGGCCGGAACAGTATCAAAAATAACCGCGAAAACGCCAAAAAGATCCTTCGCCTCATCCTTGTCGGAGCCGCTTGCGCGCTCATTGTCATAGGTCTTACACAGGACGGATTTTACGACGTTCTTCAAAAAGCAATCAGGATCTGCACCGAGTGCATCGGTCTGGGATAAGGAGGCAGAATGATGAAATTTGTTAAACCCACAAAGCGCCGCCTTATCCAGCTTTACGCCGCGCTTCTCTTCAACGCCAACCTCAAAGGATTCGGCAACGGACGCATTTATCAGGGCCCGCTCAAGGGCATCTGCGCGCCCGGAATCAACTGCTATTCCTGCCCCGCGGCATCTGCCGCATGCCCCCTCGGCTCGCTCCAGAACGCGCTGACCTCGGCAAACAAGTCGATCCCCTATTATATGGTGGGTATCATCCTGCTCTACGCGCTCCTTTTCGGCCGCTGGATCTGCGGTTTCCTTTGCCCCTTCGGACTCATTCAGGATCTGCTTTATAAGATCAAGACCCCGAAGATCAAGAAAAATCGCTTCACAAAGATAATTTCGAAGCTGAAATACGTCATCCTTGCCGTTTTCGTCTTCGCGCTCCCCCTCATTTACGCCTTCCGCGAATTCGTTCTGCCCGCATTTTGCAAATACATATGCCCCGCTGGAACACTCGAGGGCGCGGTCGGACTTCTCTCGAACCCCGCAAACGAGAATATGTTCTCGATGCTCGGCCCGCTTTTCACCTGGAAATTCTTCCTTCTCGTAATTTTCGTGACGGGTGCGGTGTTTATTTACCGCTTCTTCTGTCGCTTCTTCTGCCCCCTTGGGCTCATTTACGGACTTTTCAACAAGATCTCCTTCATCGGCGTTTCGGTAGAGAACGACAAATGCACCGAGTGCGGACGCTGCCTTTCGGTCTGCAAGATGGACATTTCGAAGGTCGGCGACATCGAATGCATTCAGTGTGGCGACTGTATTTCGGAATGCCCGACCTCCGCGATCTACCGCCGAGGCCCGCGCTTCCTGCTTGACCCCGGCACACCGGGCGGCGCTCCCCTGACCGGCGAGCCCGAGAAGGACGAAAAGATCATCAAAAAGAACAAAATCGGCAAGCGCATCGTGGCAGCTATCCTTGCAGTTGTTCTTTGCGGAGCTCTCGTTTACTACAACTTTATCGATAAGGCACCCGAGGCTGTCGAGGGAGCCGAGATCGGACAGATGTGCCCCTCCGCCGAGATCCCGCTTTACAATTCTGACCAGACATTTGGCTTCAGCGTGACCACCACCAATAGCAAAGTCCGCGTTATCAACTTCTGGGGCACCTGGTGCGGCCCCTGCGTTGCAGAACTGCCCCACTTTGACGAGCTCGCAAGCGAATTTGAAGACGAAGCCGTATTCATCGCGATCCATTCGGGCTACGCATCAAACACCGCGCTCGACTTTGTCCTTGAGAATTACCCCGATTCGAAGATGCTCTTCGGTCAGGGCGACGAGACCGACTCCTACTTCTACTCCCTAGGCGGCGGCGACACCTGGCCGATGACGCTCGTTCTCGACGCAGACGGCGTAATCACCGCCAGATTTGACGGATCTGTCGATTATGAGACGCTGAAAGCAGCAATCGAAGACGCACTCAACTAAAAACTAAAAGTTTTTGAAGATTCTTAAGAAACTTTTTTTCAAAAAGTTTCTTTAGCGGAGCGCGAGGCGGAGCCTCGCAAATGCGCTTCAAGCGGACGGCGCCCCTGCCGAACGCTTGGAATGATAAAGACCTCCCACGCCGGGAGGTCTTTATCATTCACCCTAAAAACACACCCGGCACCTCCCAAATATAGGAAAGTGCCGGTTGCTAATATTTATCTCGGAATATATTTATCCGCAGGTATCTCAACCTTGCGTCCGATGCTTTTATCAATCGTAACAAAGGAAACAAGTTCGGAGTTCTCCTCAAACAGCTTGAACAGCGTATCGGTAGCTTCCTTACCAACATTGAAGTAAGCGCACTCCTGAAGTTGGCCGCCATAGAATATATAACCGTTTTCGTGAATGTAAAGCTCACGGAATATATTTCCCGAAGAAGAAATATCTACAATCAAGCGAAGACGCCGCTTATTTTTAACATCAACTATTCTTTCGTCTTTCGTGTCGTAATAATTTGCTACCTCCGCCGAAGCATTGAGTGTAAGCAAATATTTGCATATCTCATCGGCAGCACCATCTGTAAAGTTGTATTTTTCGTACTCATACGCATACATTCGGGAATTATCGCATAGACGAACCTCTGAACCGATCATCATATGCACGGAGGCGTTGTAGTCAGCAAGATACTCCGCAAGGGTGGTAAACAGATACTTGGAGTTTACTGCCGCATAATAAAGCTCGGTAGAATATATCGACCCTTCTTCGGTGAATTTCACCGCAACACCTGCATCCGGTGCAACGCCCTTGACTGTATAAACCTCCGCATTAACCAACTTTTCATCATGTTTTACCACCGGCGTTTGACCGTAATATCCCCAAGCGTTTAGTACCATAATATCACTGATCTTTTCGCCGATAAATTCGTCGGTCTTATCACTCGGATATGCTATTTCAATATGGTATGCCGCATAATTTTCGGTTATAATTTTATTGATCGGATATTTACCGGGACTTGCATCACCGGTTTCCACGGCTTCGCCGCTGCCGAATATCGGCGCAAGCAATTCAACCGAGTCTTCTCCCACGATCGTTTCCTTGGTGTTTCCTTCACCTATAAGCAACGGCAAAGCCACAATCATTCCGCCGGCCAAAAGCGCGACAGCCGCCGCGAGCGCCGTTATCTTCACAAACGGGTGCTTCTTCGCAACTTTTTTATCCGCACGTTCGATTAAAGTCGGATCGATCTTTCCCATGGCATCAAAAAATTCATTCGTCTTCATAGCATGTAACCTCCTTTTTGAAGTGCTGTTTTCAGACTTTTTCTGGTTCTTGAAAGGATAACTAGGACGTTGGGCTCCTTTATTCCGAATCTGCGCGCTATATTTGCCGTCGAATCGCAATA
>JAZORB010000049.1:0-12141 GCA_045656385.1 Eubacteriales bacterium
ACGAGATCGCGCCCGAGCTGATAATCGTTGCCGCTTACGGCAAGATTCTGCCTAAAAACGTGCTTGATTATCCCAAGTACGGATGCATCAACATCCATGGCTCGCTCCTTCCCGAATACCGCGGCGCGGCGCCGATGCAGCGCGCCATCATCGATGGCAAGGCGTTCACCGGCATCACCACTATGATGATGGACGTCGGGCTCGACACAGGCGACATTCTCCTTACCGAGCGCGTCGATATTCTCCCCGAGGACAATTTTGAGACCATTCACGATAAAATGGCAGAGGTTGGCGGCAGTCTTATGCTCAAAACGATCGACGCCATCCGCGCAGGCACTCTCGTCCGAATCCCGCAGGATTCGACCGGCATCGAACCGACTTACGCCGCAAAAATTGAAAAAGCAGAATGCCTCATAAATTTCGCGCTTCCCGCAGATACTATCCATAACAAGATACGCGGTCTTTCGCCATTCCCTCTCTCTTACGCCCGAATGCCCGACGGAAAGATGCTCAAATTCGTAGCATCACGCGTCGCGGAGGCAGGCAAGCCTGAAGAGATCGGCAAGGTTGTCTGCGCAGACAAGACTATTGTCATCGCCTGCGGTGAAAATGGAACCGAACGCATCGAGATCACCCGCGTCCTTCCCGAGGGAAAGGGACGAATGGATGCGGCGGACTTTCTTCGCGGAAGGAAACTCGTGCTTGGGGACATTTTGAATTAAGCTTTTATTTCTCGTTCTATCGCTTAAATGCAAAATGCAGAATGCAGAATGCAAAATGAAGGAAGATTTTCTCGCCGAGGCTCGAAAATCATTTTAATAAATGCTTTTTGTGCAAAGCGCAAAAAGTTACCATAATTTTGCCTTTTGCATTTTGCCTTTTGCATTCTCAAAGGAGTTAACAATGCCATTCTTCTATTATTTCGACCCCACCTACATTCTCGTCGTCATCGGATTGATAATCTCGGTCTGGGCGCAGGTTACGGTGCAGTCGACATTTAACAAATATTCCCGCGTGCGCCTCTCAAACGGTATAACGGGTGCAGATGCGGCTCGCCAGGTGCTATCCTACGGGAAAGTAAACGACGTGTCCATCAAGGGCATCAAGGGAAGTATGACCGACCACTACGACCCGCGCGACAATTCGATCAGCCTTTCCGAAACGGTTGGCTCGGTTTCGACCGCCGCCGCTATCGGCGTTGCCGCGCACGAGGCGGGACACGCGCTTCAGCACGCCGAGGGCTACGGCCCCATCAAGCTTCGCATGGCTATCATACCCGTTTGCAACTTTGCATCGGGCCTTGCGATGCCGCTGTTTCTGCTTGGAATCCTCTTTTCATCCTGGAATCCCGAAACATCCTTCGGATTTCTCATGATGCAGGCGGGAATCATCGCGTTTTCGGTTGCGGTGTTCTTCCAGGTTGTAACTCTTCCCGTTGAATTCAACGCCTCGCGCCGCGCTATGGCAGCTCTTGAAGCTTCCGGCAACTACACCGACGAGGAGCTGGACGGTGCGCGCAAAGTTCTCCGCGCCGCCGCAATGACCTACGTTGCCGCGCTTGCGGTATCGCTTCTCCAGATTCTCCGACTCGTCATCCTTTCAAACAACAGAAGAAGATAATGGCTGAAAACAAAAATGTCCGCCGCGCCGCGCTCGACATTCTTATGAGAATGGAAAAAGAGGAAGGCGAAGGCTACTCGAACCGTCTGATCGACGCCGCGATCTCGAAACACGCATTTGAAGGCGCAGACCGCGCGCTTCTTTCGCAGATCGTTTCGGGCGTGACCGAGCGGCGCATAACTCTTGATTATATCATTCAAAAATTCTCGAAGGCTCCGCTTTCAAAACTCGACCGCGACGCGCTTTGCTTGCTGAGGATGGGTATTTATCAGCTTCGATACCTCGACCGCATCCCCTCGCACGCCGCCGTCAACGAAACGGTGAACCTTGCGAGATCGCGCTCGCGCGGCTTTATAAACGCGATCCTGCGCTCATATCTGCGCACGGATTCTATCAAATTCCCCGAAAAGCCGGATGCGGAGCGTCTTTCGGTCACCTATTCGGCTCCCCGCGAGCTTTGCGAGAAATTTATTTCGCTTTTCGGTGTCGAAAAGGCAGAAAGTATTCTCGCGTCCTATCTTGAAACTCCCGCGCTCACTTTGCGCGTAAATACCTTAAAAACCACCCGCGACGAGCTGATCGAACGGCTCACGTCAGAGGGCTTTGAGTGCACGCCCACCGCGACCTCGCCCTACGGCATCCGCGTTGTCGGCTCGGGTCTGCCCGCGGCGATCTCCGAGGGACTTTGCTACGTTCAGGACGAGTCCTCGCAGATCTCATCGCTCGTGCTCGACCCGCACGAGGGCGACAAGCTTCTTGACGCCTGCGCTTGCCCGGGAGGCAAATCCTTCTCGGCGGCTATGCTGATGAAAAATGAGGGAAGCATCACCTCGCGCGATCTGCACGCATCGAAACTCCCTCTTATCTCATCGGGCGCCGAACGCCTCGGCATTTCGATAATCAAGACCGAGGAGCGCGATTCCTCGCTCCCCACGGACGAAAAATATTCAAAGATCATCTGCGACGTGCCCTGCTCGGGACTTGGAGTTGCGGCAAAGAAGACCGAGATCAAATACCGCCCGCTTGCAAAGAATGCGGAATTACCCCCGCTTCAGTATTCGATCCTTTGCGCAGTTTCGCAGTCGCTCGAGGTCGGCGGCACACTCGTTTACTCGACCTGCACGATACTGCCCGAGGAAAACGAGAATATTGTAGAAAAATTCCTATCCGAACATAAAGATTTTGAAGCCGTCCCTTTTACCGTCGGTGCGTTTGATGTGCCGAATGGTATGCTGACTCTTTATCCCACCCCCGAACACGACGGATTCTTCATTTCAAAACTCACAAGAAAGTCATAACCATGGAAAACAAACAAACAGATCTGCTCTCGCTCTACCCCGAGGAGCTTTCGGAGCTGATAATCTCGCTCGGCGAACCCAAATACCGCGCGGGACAGATCTTCCCCGCTCTTCACAAGGGTATCCGCCCGAGCGGGATGACGAATATTTCAAAGGCGACAGCCGAAAAGATCGAGTCGGCTCTGCCCTGCCGTATGCCCGAGATCGAGCAAAAGCTCGTCTCGAAGGTTGACGGAACGGTGAAATACCTCTTCCGCCTGCACGACGGCGAGTGCATTGAATCTGTCGTGATGCGCTACAACCACGGCAACACCATCTGCGTTTCCTCGCAGGTCGGATGCCGTATGGGCTGCGCCTTCTGCGCCTCAACGATCGGAGGCAAGATACGCGACCTCAGCGCGGGCGAGATCCTCGGACAGGTGATCGTGGCATCCGCCGACATGGGCGAGCGTATTTCAAACATTGTACTTATGGGAATCGGCGAGCCGATGGACAATTACGATAACGTTCTCCGCTTTTTGCACCTCGTGAACGACGAGCGCGGCATCTGCATCGGCTACCGCCACATATCCCTCTCAACCTGCGGACACGTTGACGGTATCCGCAAGCTGATGAAGGAGAATCTCCCAATCACCCTTTCGATCTCTCTCCACGCCGCAGATGACGAGGTGAGAGACAAGATAATGCCGATCAACCACCGCTGGAACGTCTCCGAGCTTCTTGCCGCCTGCCTTGATTGGTGGCGCGCGACGGGACGCCGCATATCATTCGAATACACCCTCATCGACGGGCAGAATTCCTCGCCCGCAGACGCCGCTCACCTTGCGGGAGTGCTCAACTCCGCCCTTCGCGGGAAGCCATCGCGCGGTGAAAAATTCCCGATTCACGTAAATCTCATCCCCGTCAATCCCGTCAAGGAAACGGGACTTATGCCTCCCTCACCCGATAAGATCGAGGCATTCCGCGCATCTCTTGAGAAAAAGGGCATACGCGCAACAGTGCGCCGTAAGCTCGGACCCGACATCAATGCATCCTGCGGACAGCTCAGACGAAAGCATAAAGAAGAAGAAAAGAACTGAAATCTATCATTTAGCACACAGAAAGGTGTTCTCATGAAATTTTACGGAAAGACCGACGTTGGCATTCGCCGCACAGAAAATCAGGATTGCTTCGGTATCTACGAGATCCTCCCGGGGGTCACTCTGCTTGCAGTTTGTGACGGTATGGGCGGAGTGGCAGGAGGCGCGATAGCCTCCAGAATCGCCCTTGATACCTTTGCGCAATCGATGCGCGAGCATATTCTGCCCGATAATCCCGAGGACGAGCCCGATCTCGGCAGTGTCGGTCTGCGCTTTTCGCTTTCCGCTTCGGCATCCGATGCTAACCGCGCCGTTTACCAAGAGGCAAAGGACTCGGACGGCAGGCTTGAGGACATGGGAACCACACTTGTTGCCCTCCTGGTGGTCGAGAACACACTTGCATATTCGCTCAATATCGGCGACAGCCGTATGTATGAGATCTCGGGCGGCAAGATCGAGCAGCTGACCAAGGACCATTCCTACGTTCAGCAGCTTGTTGATATGGGCGAGCTTACATACGAGGAGGCGCAGAATTCCCCGATGAGAAATATCATCACCCGCGCTGTCGGAATCGACGGTGACGTGGTGGCTGATATTCATTCGCTGAGCCCGGTGCCCGGCACGCCCGACGCACCCCGCTATATCCTTCTTTGCACCGACGGCCTTTGCGGTGTCATAAGCGACGCCGAGATCTCTGAAATAGTTTGCTCGGAGGGCACTCTGCGCGAGAAAACCGAAAAACTCGTTGCCGCCGCAAACAATGCGGGAGGACCCGATAACGTCACAGTCGTTATCGCCGAACTTTAAAAAATACGGATCACGAAATATATTTGATTATGGAAAAAAATCTATCATTCAAGGATCTCGTCGGCACCACGCTCGACTCGAGATATAAAATAGAAAAATGCCTCGGAACGGGCGGAATGAGCGTTGTCTTCAAGGCAACCGACCTCCGCGACGGCTCCGCAGTTGCCATAAAAATGCTTCGCGACGACGTTGCGGACGACAAGGAATCGCTCAATATCTTCATGAACGAATCCAAGGTCGTTTCCATGCTTTCGCACCCCAACATCGTTTCGATACGCGCGGTATCCTTCAAGACCGAGAAAAAATACCTCGTTATGGAATATATCGACGGCATATCGCTTCGCACCTATATGGACAAGCGCGGCGCGCTCGATTTTGACGAATTCATCTCCTTTTCGGAGCAGATCCTTGCCGCGCTCGAGCACGCGCACAGCCGCGGCGTCGTTCACCGCGACATCAAGCCGCAAAACATTCTTGTTCTCAAGGACCGTTTTATCAAGGTGACCGACTTCGGCATCGCAAAGGTGCCCGAAAAGAGCAAGGGAAAAACTATCTCTGACAATGCCATCGGAACTGTTTATTACATCAGCCCCGAGCAGGCGGCGGGCAAGTCGACGGACTCGCGCTCCGACCTTTACTCCTTCGGCGTTCTGATGTACGAAATGGCGACGGGCAAGCTCCCCTTTGACGACGAGCGCCCCATCTCCATCCTTATGATGCAGATCCACGACAGGCCCCTGCCGCCCAGAAAGATCAACAGACAGATCCCCCGCGGGCTTGAGAGGCTGATACTCACCCTGATGGAAAAGGACCCTCGCCGCAGATACCAGACGGCAAAGGACGTCTTCATCCAGATCCGCAGGCTGGGCGACAATCCCCTTGCCGCGGTACCTTCACCGAAGCAGATGATGGCGGATGCACGCTCGCAGAGAAACCGCCGCGAAAGACCGCCGAGCCGCTCCTTCTTCCCCATTGCGCTCGGAATTGCCTGCGCGGTCTGCTTTGTCGGACTCGTTTCGGTATTTTACGGTCTCGACGCGCTGAATTTCGGCGCGCCCGGAACCTCGAGCCTCAAGGTGCCTGACAGTGTCGGCTTCGAATACAGCGAGGGCATCATAGAAGAGCTCGGCTTCAACGAGGAGGATTATATCGTCACCGTTGAATATCTAACCTCGAACACGGTCGAAAAGGGCAAGATCATCTCGCAGAAGCCCTCCGCCGGCGCGCGCAGAAAATCGCCCTGCCGCGTAACTATCTCGGTCAGCCTCGGCCCCGAGCTTGTCACCTTTGGCGACTATCTCATGATGAACTGGCGCGTGGCTCAGACAAGACTGCGCTCCGAGGGCTACGGCGTCAGCATTGTTCGCGAGAAAAACGCCGCCATCCCCGAGGGATACGTCTATGCGACCGAGCCGATGCCCGGCGAAAAGGTTGAGCCCGGCAGCATGATCACCGTTTACGTCAGCGCGGGCACCGAGCAGGTGCTGGTAACTCTCCCTGAGTTTATCGGAATGACCGAGCGCGAGGCAAAAGCCTTTCTTGACGAAAACAATCTTCTTGTCGGCGACGTGACCTACACCTGCTCCCCCATGAAGGCGGGCACCGTCATATCATCCTCGCATGAAGCGGGAGTCGGCGCTTATGCCTACACCACCGCCATCGACTTTATCGTCAGCGGCGGCAAGGACTTTTCGCTCAACGTTTGCCCCGACGTTCTCGGCAAGGATGCCGAGGAATCAAAGAAGGAGCTCGAGAAGTACGGCGTTGACGTCACTCTTATCACGATCAGAGACGACTCGGCAGCCGGAACCGTCATTCTTCAGTCGCCGAGCGCCGCAGATGCCATTGCATCGAATACCAATTCGATCACTCTCACGGTCAGCGGCGGTCCTACATATACCCGCAAAGTCAACATGATGAACCTCGTCGGCCAGTCGCTCAGCGGCGCGCGCGCTATCCTTGACTATATGTTCGAGGGTGTTTGCGAATACAAGCTGAACCTCAGCTACGCCATGAGCCTCAAGCCCAAGGACACCGTTCTCTCGCAGACACCTGCGGAGGGAATGATCGAGCTCTCGACGGGCGTTCTTGAGATCGATCTCGTTCTCAGCGGCGGAACCTCATATACCCCGCCCACGGTCAGCGTTATCGTTCCGAGCGTTACGGGATTGACTCTCGATCAAGCCGAAGCTCGCCTGCTTGCGGCAGGCATTATTGTCGGCAACGTCAGCTACGCGCAAAGCTTCTCGCCCGAGGACACTGTTATCTTCCAATCCACCGGTGCGGGAGAGGTCATTTCCGGCCCCAATGGCTGGATCACCATCGATCTTGTGTTAAGCTCAGGCTGGACTCCTCCGGAATTGCCTTAAATCAAGTTATATTATAATAAGGAAAGCAAAATTCATGCCGAACTTTCAAAAAATCAAAGAATCCTTTTTGAGGACGGACAGAAAAAGTTTAATAAGAATATCTGTCGCGGCAGTTTTCATCCTGCTTCTTTTGACGATGCTTCCCGCGGCAATGCCCGACACGGGCGAGAGCACACTGTCCCCTCCCTTCTCCTTTGACGACGAAATGCCCGAGCTTGACGGCACCGCGGTGCCAAAGCTCTTCCCCCACCTCGTCATAGTTTATCCCGAAGCCGAAAGCTGGGGCGAGGAAGTGGCGGTACATATCAAAGCCGAGCTTCAGGGGCGCTTCCACGCGCACTTCGTCATTCTTTCGGACAAGGAGTATCTCGCGCTTGACGAGGGCACTCTTGCTCTTTACAATGCCGATCCTACCTTGACCGTCAACCTCGGAATAACCTCCCTTCTTGACGGCACGTATCTGCAAAATCTTTCGCGCCTTGGCGGCGACGGACTCGAGATCAAGCAAAGCGGCAACCGCATCGACATCTCCTCCCCCTCCGCCGCGAGGGTGCGCGAGGGCGTAAACGCCTTTCTTGACTCGGTCTCCTATGTCGGCGGATACTATATCTCGGAGGAGCTTTACCTCTTCGATCTCCGCCCCACGCCCGAGACGGAATACGCCCCCGATATAGTTTCCGACAGCGAGATCAGGGTGCTGACCTTCTCGCATATCGACTCGAATTCCTACACTCTGCGCGCGCTTGAAGGCATCATCGCCGAGATCAAGCCCGATCTTGTCGTTTTCAACGGCGGTGTCGATGGCGGCGCAAAGACCCGTCAGGAGCTGACAGCCATCTGGCAGGGCATATCGGAAGTTCTCGACAAGACCTCCACCCCCTGGTGCTTCACACCGGGCGAGCTTTCGGGCGATATCCCGCGAGTTACGGTCTGCGAGGTCATCTCTTCCTTCCCCGGCTGTATCAAGAAGATCACGGACGGCGCTTCATATTCGGTGACCGTTGCAAACACAAGCGGAACCGTTATGGCAAGCATTTACGTTGCCGACGTTTATGCCTCCGCGGACGATCTTTGCGAGCTTATTGAACGCGAAAGCGAGCTCTTTGCGCGCGCATCGTCATATAAGAGATCGATCTCCGCTATTCTTCCCGCAGTAACCAAGCAGCTCGCGGCATCAGCGGAGGGAATTCCGTCCGAATACGTATCCTCTGCCCTTTCCGACGTTTGCGACTCGCTGATCCTTGCGGGTGCGGACAACTTCATCTGCGCGGCATCTGCCGCTTCGCCCGCCATCATTAGCTGTGCGTCGGGCAATATCGCCCTGAACGGCTCGATCGGATTTGATCAGCTCGGCATCGGCGGAAGATTTGAATACAACCATTCCCTGCGCGGGGGTAGCTTGCTGACACTTGACTCGCGCCGCGCGGGCTATACCGAGGCGGCACTTTCATACGTCTACGCCGCCGAACTCGGACTTACAGAAAGGTGACGAATGGAATATAAAACTCAATGCCGCATTCTTCGCGGCGTCGGCGGACTTTATTACGTCAGCCTTGCAGATGCGGAAGCTCATTCCGCGCTCTACCCCGAAACGCCCTCGCCCCTTGCGGGCAAGACGCTCCTGACCCGCGCTCGCGGTGCGCTTCGCACCCCCGACGGCGGAAAGATAAAGGTTGGCGACATCTGCGAATTTATTTATACAGATAACTCCTTCACCGAAGGCGGAATTCCGCAGGACGATTCCTCCGGGCTTCCCGAGGGTGCCGTTTCGGCTATTCTTCCCCGCCGAAACTCGCTCATTCGCCCCCCGCTTTCGAACCTTGATATTCTCGTCATCGTTTGTGCCTCGGCGGCTCCCGCCCCCGCGACCGAAACGATCGACAAGCTCCTCTCGGTTGCCGAATATCACGGCATCGAGGCTGTGGTCGTCATCGGCAAATGCGAGCTTGACGGCGAGGTTGCCGAAAAGCTCGAAAAGACCTATAAATCCGCGCTCTACCCCACCTTCTGCCTTTCTTGCTATGAAGGCGACGGCATTGAAGAGTTTTCTTCCTATATAAAAGAACGCCTGCGCGGCAAGGTTGCCGCCTTTGCGGGTGCATCGGGTGTTGGAAAATCGACTTTGATCAACGCTCTATTCCCCGAAATGAAGCTCGCGGCGGGCGAGATAAGCCGCAAGATTGCGCGCGGAAAGCACACCACGCGTCAGGCGGAGCTCTTTCCGCTTGAGGGCGGAGGATTTCTTGCCGACACGCCCGGCTTTTCGATGATCGACTTCGAAAACTTTGATTTCTTCCCCTTCGACGATCTTCCCGAAACCATGCGCGAGTTCCGCGAGCATTACGGCGAGTGCAAATACCTTGACTGCTCGCACACCAAGGAGGAGGGCTGTGCCATCCTTGAAGCCATCGAGCGCGGCGAGATCGCGCCCTCGCGTCACGAAAGCTATCTTTCGATGTACAAAACGCTCAAGGCAAAGCCCCGTTGGGAGAAAAGACAATGAAAGCATTCATCTACGTCGGCGGTAAGATCGACACAAGTTACATAACCGAACACCCGAAGGGCGAGGACATCACCGTTGCCGCCGATTCGGGCATCCGCAACGCGCTCGCGCTCGGCGACCGAGTTGACATTGCAGTGGGTGATTTCGACTCATTCCCCGAAAGCGAGATTCCCGAGAACACCGAGGTCATTCGCCTCAAGCCCGAAAAGGACATCACCGATGCGCAGGCGGCAATCGAGATCGCCATCGAGCGCGGTGCCGATTCCTTCATCATCATCGGCGGGCTTTCGGGCAGGCTTGACCACACTCTCGCAAATCTCTCTATCCTTGAGGACCTTGCCGCGCGTAACTACTACGCCATCGCAACCGACGGTTACTCGCGCGTTCACTTCGTAAACGGCGGCTCGGCACTTATCGGGAGAGGCGGCGGATTCAAATATTTCTCGCTCATTCCCGCCAGCGACGTAGTGAAAGGTGTTTCTATCGAGGGCGCGAAATATCCCCTCAAAAACGCCCGACTATCAAGAAAGAACGGCGGTTTTGCGACCTCGAACGAGATCGACGGAAACTGCGCGCTCATTTCGGTCAAAAAAGGCTCACTTTATCTCATAGAATCGCGCGACGCGTGATCATTTTTCGCACCCGACGCATATAATGTCATTGAAGACGATATGCGGAGGTGGAATATGAGAGATTGCAAGAAGATCAGGCAGACGGTGGGGGTGCTTGCGCTGACGTTCGGCGCGGGGATACTCCTTGCCTTTTTGTTGCCGGGTAAGATCCTCGCCTTTATCGAGGCGGCAGTTCTCCTCTGCGCGGGGTTTATGCTCATCAAATAGGAGGAAACATGAGGATCGTTCTGATGCGCCCGCCTGCCATTCTGGCACCCATTTTGCGAAAATTTTTCGGAATCAAGAAGACTAAAAAATAATCTCGGAGAAATAAAATGCTCGGAACAGAATTTCTTCCCATCTCGCGCGCCGAAATGGAGGCGCGCGGATGGGACAGACCCGATTTTGTATACGTCACGGGGGATGCCTACGTTGATCATCCCTCTTTTGGCGTTGCCATAATATCGCGCGTGCTTGAGGCGGCGGGTTACCGCGTCGCAATTCTGGCACAGCCGAATTGGAAGACTCTTGACGACGTCAAGCGCTTCGGAAAGCCGCGACTTGGCTTCCTCGTCACGGCGGGCAACGTCGACTCGATGGTCTCCCACTATTCGGTCACTCGCCACCGCAGAGGATACGATTACTATTCGCCCGGCGGAAAAACCGGCTTACGCCCCGACCGCGCGACCATCGTTTATTCCAACCTCATAAGACAAGCCTACGGTGACGTACCGATCATTCTTGGCGGACTTGAGGCGTCGCTTCGACGCTTCGCCCACTACGATTATTGGGAGGACCGCATGCGCCGCTCGATCCTTGTCGACAGCCGCGCCGATATTCTCACCTACGGAATGGGCGAAAATATTCTTCTTCGCATCGCAGAGCTTCTCGACCGTGGCGTTCCCGTAAAAAAGATCCGCGACGTGCGCGGCTCATGCTATCTTTGCCCCGCAGACAAGCCCGAGATCCACTATCCCGTTGCGGCGGAGCTTGATTGGGAAGAGCTCAAAGAGGGCGGACGCGCCTATGCCGAGGCATTCGGCGCGCAGTACCGCGAGCAGGACGCCATTGGCGGCCGCGCCATAACCGAGCTTTACGGCGACAAGCTGCTCGTGCAGAATCCCCCGATGCCCCCGCTTGAAAGAAAAGAACTTGACCGAGTTTACTCGCTCCCCTACACCCGAAAGGTGCATCCTATCTATGATAAAGACGGCGGCGTGCCCGCGATCGCCGAGGTTGCTTTCTCGATCACGCACAACCGCGGCTGCTTCGGCGCCTGCAATTTCTGCGCGCTTGCATTCCACCAGGGACGAAGCGTTCGCAGCCGCTCGAAGGAAAGCGTTCTCGCCGAGGCGCGCGAGATCGTCAAAATGCCCGATTTCAAGGGTTACATCCACGACGTTGGCGGCCCGACTGCGAATTTCCGCGCTCCCGCCTGTGAAAAGCAGCTGAAGAGCGGCGTTTGCCCCAACCGCAAATGCCTCGCGCCGAAGCCCTGCCCCAACCTCCGCGTCGATCACAAGGAATATTACGATCTGATCGAGTCGGTTGAGTCGATCCCCGGCATCAAAAAAGTATTCATCCGCTCGGGAATCCGCTTTGACTACCTCATGGCAGACCCCGACGACTCCTTCTTCCGCAAGCTCGTCCGCGACAACGTATCGGGACAGCTCAAGGTTGCGCCCGAGCATTGCTCGGCAGGCGTTCTCGCCTACATGGGCAAGCCCGATTTCTCGGTCTACCGCCGTTTCCGCGAGAAATTCTTCGACCTTTGCCGTGAGTGCGGCAAGGAGCAGTACCTCGTTCCCTACCTTATGTCAAGCCATCCCGGCTCGACCCTGCACGACGCGATCG
>JAZORB010000050.1:0-27353 GCA_045656385.1 Eubacteriales bacterium
AAACCTTATTTAACAACTCACTCTTTCGAGCAAGTCAAGCTTGTACTTCTTAGTCTGTTGTTCAATTTTCAATGACCTCGCTGACCGCTCTTTGCGTTGTGCTCTGCGCGACAGCTTGTATATTATACCACTTTCATTCCCATTTGTCAACCCTTTTTTGAAAGTTTTTTTAGTTTTTTTTCGATTTGTTGAAATTAAACAACACATGTATCAAATTGGTTGTTTCTCAAAGGTCATTTTGCACAAAGGATGTAAAGCATACGCCCTCCGATGGCTCGGAGGGCGTATTATCAGGTAGAATCAGTTCTTGAAATACTCTTCGGGAACAGACCACGCCATCTGCTTTGCACCTGCAAGCGAGGGGTGGAGATGGTCCCCACTATCGAACTCGGGAATGATCTGCTGAGGATCATCCTCGCGGCGAACAGCGGCTTCGAAGTCAACAACACCGTCATGTTCATCGGTAGTTCTGATCCACGCGTTTGCGGCAAGGCGGATCTCTTCTCTGTAACCGCCATCATTGAGGCAGCGAGGACAAGGAAGGAGAGTTGCAAAGTAAATCTTGAGTCCAAGTTTATGTGCTATAGCTATGTAGGTTCTGTAACCTTCGATGAGTTCTTCGGGAGTGGGAAGTTCGCTCATAGGACAAATGGGATTGTTGATGCCGGGATGGATAATATCATTAATTCCATGAAGGACAATAACAGCTTCTGCACCGGCTGCAGTATCGAGGGTATGCTCAAAGCGTTTGATGCCCGCTTCTCCCCAATGCTTTTTGATGCGAGCCTTATATTCACGGAGCACGCGGTTGCCGCCGATACCGCGGCGGATGATAGCTCTGTTATCGATGCCGAGTTCGGTAAGGCGACGCGCAAAGCAATCAGGCCAAGGCTGTGCGGTGATAGAATCGCCGAAAGCCACAATAGATTTGCAATCCTCGCGAGTGAGGTAATCTATAGAATGAATAAAGACATAGGGACCTCCGTCACCGACGGTAAGCCAAGGGATATCATCTGCGCCCGCAAAGTCACCCTGAGAATAATACTTGGTAATATAGTGACCGCTGTTCCAATGTCCGCTGCGGAGCTGAGTTCTTTCCTTTATATAAAAGCTTACGAAATATTCCTCAGCGGGTGCGAGCTCGAAATCAGCAGGATCGCTCGTGCATTCGGCACCGGGCGCGAGAGTGAATCCCGATTTGCCATCAAAAAGCACCTCGACGGCCGTTCCGGGCTTTGCCTCCTTATTTACTGAACGTTTTGCGACAAAAACCTTATCGACAGTGACCGACTCGGTCCCGTAGAGGTTCGAAAAATGAAGTCTGACTGCACTTGCAGGCATAGTGGGATAGATCACGTATCTGAACGTGATATCCTCGATATAATCGGTGATTGTCTGTGTTGTGGTATCAATAGCGGTACCCCAACCGCAGACCCATTTGGTATTTGCCATAGTTTATCTTCCTTTCTAATATTAATTCGTGTTATCTCTGAAGCCCTTGCCCATGATCTCGCTCGTTTTGGTGATAATCATAAAGGCACCGGGATCGATCTCGTAGACCTTTTTGCGAAGTCTTATTGCTTCGGAACGACGGCAAACTGTCATGATAACAGTCTTACCTTCCTGAGTATACGCACCGTACGCAGAAATGATTGTAGCGCTGTGCTTTATATCTTTCAATATAAAGTCAGTGACGGCTGCAGGTTTGGTAGTAATTATCGTGAAGGATTTGCAGAGATTTATCGAGTCGATGATATCGTCAACAACGAACACCTTTGCAAAGAGACCAAGGAGCGAGAAAAGTCCGGTTTGCGGATCGATGCTTATTCCCTCTTCGCCAAATCTGACAAAGGTCATTGCTGCGATCAGGAAGTCCGTGCACAGAAGCGCCGTACCAACGTTCATCGACGTATACTTTTTAAGAACCAGAGCAACGATATCGGTTCCTCCGGAAGAAGCTTTACATTTAAATATAATAGCAGATCCTACGCCGGTGAGAAGCACTGCGTAAACAAGTTCAAGGAGCGGATAAGTTGTCAGCGGTTCCGAGAGCGGTACAAGAGCTTCAAACAGCCAGTTTTCAAGCGAGAGCATCAAAGAACAATATATGGTAAGAATTCCGCATTCTCTGCCGAGAACGAGAACACCGACTATAAGCAAGAGAACATTGATGATCATCATATAGACTGATTGAGTCAGAACAGGAAAAACATTTGCGAGAATGATCGCCACACCGCTGACGCCGCCGGTTGCAAATCCGTTGGGCGCTTTGAAGAAATAAATTCCTATCGCCATCAGCAAAACGCCGAGATTCATAAAGAGCCACGTTTTTAGAGTTAACCTATTATTTTTTGCCATATCTTATCGCCTTTTCATTAATCATTTTCGCGTATATTATATCATTAAATGGAAGAATAATCAATAGTTTTGCAAAAAAGGTGATTTATTTGTCTGTTTTTAAGCAACAGTTTGCAATGCAAAAGAAATAATTTAAAAAAATTCAAAAATCTATTGACAAAACAACAAGTTTGTGATATAATGTTGATTTGGTACGGGAAAATTCTTCAATCCCGTCTCCTTGGCACAGGAGAGACCTGTGTCCTGACGTCCATAAGGAGGTAAAAATATGGATAACAAAATCACCAATGCGTATGAACTCCTGTTCATCACCGACCTCTCTAACGGCATTGAAGCTGCAGAGGCTGTTGCGAACAAGTTCATCTCCCGCGTCGAAAAGAACGGCGAGATCATCGACGTAACCACTTGGGGTAAGCGCCGTCTTGAGTACCCCATCAATGACAAGAACGAAGGCTTCTACACCATCATCACCTTCCGTGCTCCCTCTGATTATCCTCACGAGCTCGAGAGAAGACTCAACATCGATGAAAACGTAATGCGTAGCCTTATCCTCAAGCTTGATGAAGCTGAGGCAGAAAAGGTTGCACGTCGTGCTGCCGACAAGGCTGCTGCAGCTGCTGCTCCCGCTGAGGAAGTAGTTGAGGAGGCTCCCGCTGAGGAAGCGGCTTCCACTGACGCTGAGTAATCTCACATCGGACAGCTATGGCAAATCTCAGTCTTAACAAGGTTGTTCTCTGTGGTCGACTCACCAGTGACCCTGAGCTCAAAACAACCGCTACAGGCATTTCGGTAGTTTCTTTCACCCTTGCAGTTAACCGCCCCTACCGCACCACCGACGCGAACTCGAATCAGCCTTCCGCAGATTTCATCAGCGTTGTTGCTTGGAGACAGAGAGCTGAATTCATCGCTCGTTACTTCAAGAAGGGCTCTTCCCTTTGCGTTACCGGCTCGATCCAGACCAGAAAGTGGACTGATCAGCAGGGTCAGAACAGATATGCAACCGAAGTTGTCGTAGACGATGCTATGTTCGTCGATTCCCGAAACGAGGGTTCGGCAAGAGACAGTGCTCCCGCCGCATCCTATTCCGCCGAGCCCTATGCTACGCCCGGCGCAGCAGAAAGCTTTGACATCATCAAAGACGATGATGATCTTCCTTTCTGATAATCAATTTTAATTTATAAGGAGTATTTAATTATGGATAGACAGCCTACCCAGGAGCGCGCACCTCGCGCAGCTCGTCCTGCAAACGCTAACCGTCGCCGCAGAAAGGTTTGCATCTTCTGCGAAGAAAACATCAGCTACATCGATTACAAGGATGCATCCCGCCTCCGCAAGTTCATCAGCGAGCGCGGCAAGATCCTTCCCCGCCGTGTTTCCGGCACCTGCGCTAAGCACCAGAGAGAGCTTCAGACCGCTATCAAGCGCGCTCGTCACGCAGCTCTTCTCCCCTTCGTAGATGATTGATCGAATTAACTGATCTATAAAAACGACCGTCCGATTTTCGGACGGTCGTTTTTTCATATGAAGAACCTCTTTTTTAGAGATTCGCGAAGCGGCTTTGCTATAGCAATGACGATCAGCATCATTCCCGCAAGGAAACACGCTATGAAAGGTATTATCGACCAAAAGAAATCAAAGATCATTCGGTCAAGGAAGGTTATGTTCATAAAGAACTCGATAACAACGCACAATACTCCCACGGCAATGAAAGAGCCGCCCGCGATATAAAGTCTACCGCGTCGAGTATATCTAAGAAGCGTTACAATCGTGCAAACAAGAAGCGTGAGATAAACGAGGATCGGGAAAGCAAAGGTAAGAAACCACGCGCCTTCAGTCTGGTAATTGACGTACAAAAGGAAGACACCCAGAATTGCAAATGATATGGGGCAGAATATTACCGGATTTGGGCGGTAGAACCACGAAGGAAGAATAAAAATCGAATAAAACAGAATAATTCCTCCTATAGGATAGCCTGCCCAGGTAAGCCCGTTTCCAAAATAAAGATCGCAAAAAAGAGTGATCGCTATGGGCATTAGGCAAAGGACAGTCAATATAAAGAGCACTCCCTGTGGGCGCATCTTTTCACGTCCCTTGACATATGCAGGATAGGTAGGTTCAGTCTTCTCGCGCACTATATCGGGATGATACACCGACGTGCCGCAAAGAGGGCATTTATTTTCGGTATCTGCAAGCTCGACACCGCATTTAACACAGTACATATAGATCTCCTTATCTTTGATTACTCTCCACCTTGACGCGAACTCCGAGAGCACGAAGCTGCTCGAAGAAGGCAAGCTCAAGCTCGGGCTTCTGAACGTTGCGCACGATGCTGATATTCACCTGTCCGCCGTAGGTTATAACAGCGCAGTTATAGGGTGTTTCGGGCAGCGGACCGATGATGAAATCGAATCTTTTTACGTATTCCTTCATCTCTTCGGGCAAGGCAACAACACCGAGATTCGACATATCCAGGCACGCCTTCTTTTCTCCGACGGCGTTATATACCATCTTCATAGCAATATTTTTAATAAAAAGAGGCATGACGCGGAGGATGAACGCCTTTTCGCTATTGACGTTTTTAGTCATTCTTGCAGTCATTTCCTTTTTGGTAATGCCAAAGCCCATTTGATGGTGGATCGACTTGCAAACCTCATCGAACTTCCATTCGCCCATTCGCGGATCTATACCCGGGGTGATGTAAAGCGAAAAATTGCGTAAGGTGCGGCTTCCGTAAATTTTGCGAAGGTCAACGGGAAGCAATATCTTAACAGGCTTTTGCGCGCGGCGCGGAAGCTGTCTGTTTTGTATCTCTGTAATAGCACAGATAAGTGCGGACGCAAGAAAAGCAGTGACGGTTACGCCGTAGCTTTTTGCTTTCGCACGTAGCTCATCCGATTCTATCATAAAAGTCGTCAGATTGATGAAGCCATCCTTTTCGGGAATTCCCGAGAGTCTGTACGAATTAGGCTCGGAACGGCTTTTTGAGACATCGCCGCTGTTTTCAAGGAAGCTATCAACAAGCTCCTCCGGTGCGGGCTCTTCGTCTCTGTCAAGAACACCGTCAGTTGCGGGGATATCTATCGAATATTTCAATTCGAGATACTCCGCGATGAGGGATTTGAGGAATATCAGTCCGCCGTTTCCGTCGGTTAAAGCGTGATAGAATTCGACGGCGATGCGGTTATTATAAACCAGCACACGGAGAGCGCATTTTCGTATATCCTCGATAGGCATGTGCATAAGCGGCGAGTGCATTTCGTCGATGATCTCGGGAGCACGAGAAAGCTCCTCGAGATAATACCAGAATGTACCGCGGCGAAGCTTTGCCGCTATCGAAGGAAACCTGTGGATGGTCGTATCAAGTGCCAGTCTCAGAGTATCGCGGTTGATGGGTTCGGATAAAGTTGCCGAAAGGCGGAAGGTATTGTTCCAATTCCTTCGCTTTGCGGCAGGATATATCTTTGCGGCGTTATCAAGCTTCATCCAACGGAGCTTTCTCGGAGCAGGAACTGCAGAATCGATAAAGCTTTCCATTTCCGCAAAATCGCCCTTGTGTTCCTTGAGGCTGTAAATCGTATAGGCGTGCCACATGCCTTCGCCGACGATCATTCTGCATTCTCTTCCTGCGTGGGCAAGCTTTCGCTCAAGGATCTGTGCGTCATCGAAAAGCATTTCATCAGAGCCGACAAAAATAAGCGACGGAGGCATTGCGGAAACGTCCGCAAAGATCGGGGAAATTTCGGGATTATGCGGGTCACCGTTTTCGCCAAGATATGAGTCTGCAAAGAATTTGAGTCTATCGCAGGTAAGGGCGATATCAACGTCAGCTCTCAATTTGATACTGTCACCCGCAAGAGTCAAATCAACCCAGGGTGAGATCGCAATAATTCCCGCAGGCACTTCTTTGCCCTGCGCGGCAAGACGAAGGCAAAGCGCATAGCAAAGTCCTCCGCCGGCACTTTCTCCGCAGAGAATTATCGATTTCGGAGAAATTCCGCACTCAACGAGGTATTCGTAGGAGCGCAAAACGTCATCGACGGCGGCAGGATATGGAAATTCCGGTGCGAGTCTGTACGCAGGAGCAAAAACGCGGAGCCCGAGATTCTTTGCAAGTGTAGATGCAAATCCTTTTGCAAATTCAATATTACCGCAGGTGTAGCCTCCGCCGTGAAGGTAGAGGACGACTGTATCGCTCTTTCGTGCCTCGGGATGCACCCAAGCTGCCTCGAAAGAGCCGAAATCCTTCTTTTCTATTTCGAGTGTGCGTCCAGCAAGACGACGCATCAATTCACCCGAAAGGTCCTGCGTTTGACGAAGCTGTTCAAGCGAGTATTTTTCAATTTTCGGGAAGATAGCCTCGATCTGCTTTCTGACAAATTTCTCTGAAAACGCCATATACTCGCTCCTTTAAAATAATATAATATATTATACTAAAAAAAATGCGGTCTGTCAAGTGAAACCCGACAGACCAATAATTTTATTTACTTTTCTTAAAGAGATATTCCGCAAAGCTCACGGTGGGCAAAGCTATAATGCAGACAGCGCAAAGCAGCAAAAAGACGTTGTTTGCAATGCGCGCATTATTCGCTTCACGCGGTATCGGGACTTCGGAAACAATATAACCGTCAATAAGCGGTTCAATGCTTTCCGTAACCTCGCCAAGCGGAGTAATATTGGCAGATATACCTGTATTGGCAGCACGGACGATTGGAAGTCCGGTTTCGATAGCGCGAAGCCTACTTTGAGCACAATGCATATACACTGCGCGTGAATCCTCGAACCAGGAATCGTTTGTAGCAACGCATATAATATCAGCGCCGTCGGAAGCGGTGGCGTAAGCAAGTTCCTCGTAGATAGAATCAAAGCATATCAGACCGCCAACCGTTATGATTTCGCCGTTCACCTCAATCTCATAAAGTTCACTGCTCTCGCCCGGAACAAGGTCCTCTGATAGCATAGCTATTTCGCCGAGCGGCGGAAATACAGTCATTATGAGCTTTCTCATCGGAACGTATTCTCCAAAGGGTACAAGATGCCTTTTGGCATATGCGGTTTCGGAGACCTCGCCCTCGGGTGTCATCAGACAGAGAATATTTTGCGGGCCGTCGGCACCGTAATCAAAGCAACCGACCAGGATGTAGACGTCAAGATCATCGGCAAGATCGGAAATATTCGGAAGGTATCTGTTGTCGGTTATAGCAGTTTCGGGCCAGACAATCAGCTCGGCGCCGTCGGCGGCTGCAACCTTTGTCAATGATTCATATTTAAGAAAAATATTCTTCGAAGATGCATTCCACTTATCACGCGAGTTGATATTCGCTTGTATCGCAGCAACCTTTACAGTCGTTCTTGTTTCAGATGGAATAACCGAAAGAATAACTCCGCAAAGAAGGTTTGATAAAACAAGAGCAAGTGCCAAAATAACACGGAGCTTGAATTTACCGACAATCAGTGCTTGAGCCAACAAGCATGAAACAAGCACTATGAGGAACGTTACAAAATACGTACCTAAAACAGAGGAAGAAAGAACCGAATACGGTATTCCCTCTGTAAGTTGACCAAGAGACAGTCTTCCCCACGGGACGCCAAACCAAAACTGTGTTCTGATCCATTCGCAAAAAACGTATGCAGATGAATAAACAATAGGAAGTGCGATCGGATACTTTTTAGCAAACGAAAGTTGCGATATCCTGACGGTGATCATACCAAGGAATCCGCCAAATACTGCGGCAAGAATGGGTAGACCGAACACGGCTATTATGACGACACCCGCAGCGCCAAGCTTCGAAATACCCGTAAATTCAAGCGGATAGAAGCTGACAAACCAATGATAGACTATGACGTTCTGAGAATAAATCAGCCAGAATCCACCCGAGAAGGAGCGCTTCAAGCCAATATTGTTCCTTGACGCAGAATGCAAAGCTAACGCCGCCGGGATAAATGATATCCACTCAAGTGCAGCACCAAGCAAGGTTGGGAATGCCATACACACACCCGACAAGATTCCCGACAGAGTCAAATACCAAAAGATTTGGCGCTTTTTCTCGGGATAAATGAGCAATTTCAGTTTTTCATTCATTTGCGGTAATCAAAATCGGCGCAGAACCATACCGACTCGCGCGGCAAGCGGTATTCCTTGCCCGAAAGATAATCGAGGACATCTCCGCTTTGTTCAAAATCAAAGCGAAGCTTATATGAATAGAGTGCCTGATAATGATAGCCCTTCTTTTTATCGTCGCGGTTAACGCCGTACTTTCCGTCACCGAGGAGAGGGTGACCTATGTGAGAAAGGTGCGCACGTATCTGATGCGTTCTTCCGGTAAAGAGTTCGACTTCAAGCAGACTTGCGCCGTTTTTGCTTGACTGAACGCGGTAACCGGTAATTATCTCGCGGTAACCGGGCTTAGGAGTGTCCGAAACGTCGACGGTGTTCGTTTTCTCATTCTTTTTCAAATAGCCCTTCAGCACGTCAGCCTTTTTGGGCATTGTACCATGGACAGCGCAAAGATAGAATTTGCTCACCTGCCCCGATTTGATTCGGTAATTCATATCGCGAAGCGCGGCTGCATTCTTCGCGGCGATGACTATGCCGCCCGTGTTTCGGTCAATTCGGTTGCATAGTGCAGGTGCAAACGACTGCTCCGCACGGGGATCATACTCACCCTTGCGGTAAAGATAGCTTTGCAAATGCATAAGCAGGGTGTTGTCCCTTCCCTCGTCATCCTCGTGAACAAGAACTCCGGGGCGCTTGTTCATCAGAATGATATTCTCATCCTCGTAAACCACGTCAAGCTTCGGCTCTATTCTTGCAATAGCACCGAGATCCTGTTCGGGAGACTCAAAGAACTCGTCGCGGATAAAGAGCTGGAGCTCGTCTCCCTCGGTGAGCATAACGTCCGGCTCTGTGCGAGCACGGTTGAGCTTGATTTTTTTAGTTCTGATAAATTTATACATAAGCGACTTCGGGAGACCTTTGACGGCCTTTGTCAGAAATTTGTCAAGGCGCTGTCCCGCGTCGTTTTTTTCGATTTTTATAATTCTCATAATTTAGAAATCGGGGCTGAACCCGTCAGCCCCATTTTTGATTTATTTAGTTCCGAAAATTCTGTCACCGGCATCGCCGAGGCCGGGAACTATGTATGCATGGTCGTTGAGCTTTTCATCAAGCGCGGCAACGTAAATATCAACATCGGGATGGTCCTCCTGGACTTTTGCAACTCCCTCGGGAGCGGCAACGAGAGCCATGAACTTGATGTGCTTACAGCCATACTTTTCCTTCAGTATGGTAAGAGCGTCACAAGCAGATCCGCCTGTCGCGAGCATCGGGTCAACAAGAATAACGATTCTGTCATCGATGTCGGGCGGCATCTTGCAGTAATATTCAACGGGAAGATGGGTCTCAGGGTCACGGTAAAGACCGATATGTCCGACCTTTGCAACAGGAACAAGACGCTGGAGACCGTCCACCATTCCAAGACCTGCGCGAAGGATGGGAACGATTGCAAGCTTCTTGCCTGCGATCTTTTTAGCATTCATCTTGCAGATGGGGGTTTCGATTTCAATGTCCTCAAGAGGAAGATCGCGGGTCAGCTCGTAACCCATAAGCATTGCGATCTCATCAAGAAGCTCGCGGAAATCCTTGGAACCCGTCTTCTTGTTTCTCATAATGGACAGCTTGTGTGTAATAAGGGGGTGGTCAACAATATGCAGTATGCTCATTTGTACTCTCCTCTTCTTTACGTTTGTAGTATTTGTTACATCTATTATACTCCCAAATCGCAAAATTTGCAAGACAATTTCAGAAGTTTTTCGCCCTTTTTGAAATATTTTTTCAAAAATCAAGAATATTTACACTTGAGATATTTACTTTTGGAAGATGAGGTGATAAAATAATATAAATTATATTATTCAAAGAGGAGGCGACGCTCGTGCAAAAAAGGATTGGAATCATAACTCTCGGCTGCAAGGTCAATCAGTACGAGAGCGAGGCATTTGCCGAAGAGCTTCGCAAAAGAGGATACATGACTTCCGACGGTAGCGAGGACTGCGACGGATATATCGTAAACACCTGCACGGTCACTGCGGAAGCAGACAGAAAATCGCGCCAGATGATACGCCGCGCCGCGAGGTCAAAGGAGGGCGTGCCTGTTGTTGTCACAGGCTGCACCGCCGAGTATTCGGCAAAAGAACTTTCTGATATCGAGGGAGTCATTGCTGTATGCGGAAATGCTAAAAAGCTTGAATGTGTTAATATTCTTGATAATTATTTCAAGGATTCCGATAAAGAATACCCGATCGTAAGTATACCTCCGATAGAGGAAGCAGAGTTCGAGAAGATGTCGCTTAACGCTTTCCCAAGAACCCGCGTTTATATCAAAATCGAGGACGGATGCGAAAACAAATGTGCCTACTGCGCCATTCCCCGTGCGCGCGGAAACGTGCGCTCGAAGGCTCCCGAGGATGTTCTACGCGAAGTAAAGGGATTTATCGATGCGGGATGCCGAGAGATTGTTCTCACTGGTATTGAAACCGCTTCGTACGGAAAGGATATCGACGGTATCGATCTTGGCAGACTGTTGAGACTTGTGGATGCGATTGCGGGCGAATGCAAGATAAGGCTCGGCTCACTCGATCCATCGCTTTTCAAGGAAAGGTTTGTAAACGAAATCAAGGATCTTGAGTCGCTTGCGCCGCATTTCCATATTTCTCTGCAAAGCGGATCTTCAAAGGTCCTTGCGCTGATGCGAAGAAAATACAATGCCGACATGGCGCGCGAGGCTATGGAAAGACTTCGCAACGCAATCCCGAACGTGATGTTCACAACAGACGTTATCGTCGGCTTCCCGGGTGAGGGGGAGGAAGAATTCGAGCAAACTGTTGAATTTATCAAAGAAGCAAGATTCTTATCCGCTCACATCTTTCCCTATTCCGAGCGCGAGGGCACTCCCGCTGCGCAAATGGAGGGAAAGGTTCCCGTTGAGATCCGACGAGAGCGCGCGGCAAGGCTGATCGAGATCCAAAAAGAAATCACGGAAGCGCTCCTTACAGAAGAGATCGCGCGCGAGCCCGAAAGGATAGTTCTTTTTGAAACCTATTCGAACGGTATTGCGCATGGACACACCGATTCCTTCCTTGAAGTCAGCGCGCCTGCGCCATACGATCTGCACGGTGAACGTGTAAAGGTCAAGCTCGTCAGATGCGAAAACGGCATCTGTTACGGCGAGATCGCAAAGGATAATCTTCCCGCCGCAAAGCCGATGAGAAAATCCGGACTTGTTTCCGGATTCAGAACCTGCTCGGCTGAATATCTTTCAAGCATTAACCGCGATCTTTCGCTTGGTCTTTCAGATGCACAGTTAAGCGCCATCCAGGCACTTTACGTTTCTCAAAGGCATGATCCTACCGTCGCAGAGCTCTATTTTATGGCGGTGGCTCTCAAAAAGAGCGCAAATAACGCTTCGTTTAGCAGATTTATAAATAAAGTCACCGATATACCCGACGACGCACGCGAGCTTCTTGCAGATCTAACAAGAAGATATGCCCGCGATGCGGGAAGCGGAGACGGTGCGCAGTCGATTCTTTCTCTCGCAGAATATGCTGCGACGAAAAAAAACGCAAGTGAAAGATGCGGAATAGACATTTCGCTTTCCTATCTTCCCGAATATGCCGTGCCTTACAACGGCAAGAGCGAGGTTTGTGTTTCCGATGACTTTACGCTTACGATCTCATCGGGCAAGCCGATCTCCGGTAAAAAGATCGGAAACATCGGCGTTATTCTTGCCCCGGGCAAGGATGATGACGCGAAGGAATTTTTTGATAAAGCGCAGGATATCTGCCGCAAATTCCTCAAGCAATATCCCGACGTTTTTGTTACCTCGGCGGGAACGCGCAGTCTGATCGACGATCTATCTTCTATTGAAGGCGGACTTCTTATTGATACTTCTCTGCTCCCGACTCCGTCGAGAGTTGCAGACGACGTATTTCTGCCTCAGTCACCCGCACTTATTCTCTTTGCAGATAAGGAAAAGCTCCCCGCGCTTTGGAAGATCGCAGCCGGATACGGCATAACTCCCTCGGCGCCGATCGCAAAGGCAAAGAGCGGACTTACCGTGAAAGCAGCTGAGGGAGACGTTAAGATTGACAGGGATATTCTCAAAAAGCTCGAGATTTCTCTGCCCATCGATCTTGAATACAATACCGAAGCCTTTGTCGAGAAAAAGGGCGGCGACGCAAAAATGATCGTGCTTGCCGATGCCCCCTTCGCCGTTTCCGAAAGATACGTCGGCGGCGAGCATCTTTACGAGGACCTTGCAGATGCGATGGCGGACCAAAATGCAGTTTATGCGATTGCCGGAACGATCGATCCGAACAATCCCGCTGTCATCTCCGCAATTCTTACGCTTGATGCTTTCAGAAGGAACGAACAGGCAAATATCGCAAACGCACGTTTCTTTATGGGTGAAAAAACATCAATTTGCGTTTATAAGCTCACAGAGAAAAATAATTCTTAAAAATATTTGATTTTTTCAAAAAAATATTTGAAAAACACTTGCATTTTTTAGACTTTTGTGGTATAATATCGGGTGTTGTATGTAATTTGGCTTAATTGTCCTAAGGAGGTGCTTATAATGGCAAAATGCAGTGTATGCGGCAAGGGCGTTGTCTTTGGTCATCAGGTTTCTCACTCTAACCGCAAGACCAACAGAGCTTGGAAGCCTAATATCCGTAAGGTAAAGGTTAGCGTTGACGGAACAGTTAAGACCGTTCCCATGTGTGCTCGTTGTCTCCGCACTATGAAAAAGGCTGAGAATGCCTAATTTCAATTAATGAAAAACAGCCCAAGTGGCTGTTTTTCTGTTTATTGGTGAAAAATGATTTGTATTTGTGATTACAGAACGCCGAGCAGTGTTCTTGATTCATTAAAAAAGGAATTTGAAATCCTACTGCTTCCGCCCGACAGTTCTCTGCCCGAAGCGGTGAACGGTCACAGCGATCTTCTGATCTTCAGACTTAAAAATCGGCTTATTACCAGAAAAAACTATTACCGCACGGCTAAGGATAAGATCGAACTTATTTGCGAAAAAAGCGGTCTCGAGCTTATTCTTTCGGGTGCCGAGGCCGGTGATCGGTATCCAAAGGATTGTGGACTTTGCGCGGCGGTTTCGGGTAGGAATATAATCTGCAGAAAGACGTCCGCAGACGGTGAAATTCTGCGTTTGGCAGGCGATTATGGATATACCCTAATCGACGTCCCTCAAGGATATTCAAAGTGCTCCTGCGCTGTTCTTGCCGACGGTGCGATCATTACCGCTGACCGCGGAATCGCAAACGTAACGCAAGCCAAAGGCATTGAAACGCTTCTCATTTCGGAAGGCAACGTTGAGCTTCCCGGCTATTCATACGGTTTCATCGGCGGCGCGAGCGGACTTTGCGGGAACAAGCTATATTTCTGCGGAGATCTCAAATCTCATCCCGATCATAAAGCCATCGTGGAATTCGCGCAAAAGCATAATACTTTATGCATTTCGCTTTCCGACGAAATGCTTTATGATGTTGGTAGTTTGATATTTATTTAAAAAAGGCAAGCTGAGCTTGCCTTTTTGTTATCATGCATAAATAATTCTACCGTCTTTTCTGGGCTTGGGATCGGGATATTCACCGTCGCGGTATCCGAGAATGCAGTTGCCTATGCCGATGTAGTTATCTCCGAGACCCCATTTTGCTTTGAGCGCTTTGCCTTCTTCTGTCTCGAACATCTCGCGTGCGCGGTGGATCCAGCAGGAGTCGACGCCGAGGCTGTATGCGGCAAGCATCATATTGCCGATGACAAGGCTTCCGTCCTCTACATATGTAAAGCGGTTGTTGTCGGCCAGGACGACTACTACCGTCGGTGCGCCGTAGAATGGATCGGAGTCAGGGTTACCGAGCACTTCGGCATTGAGACGGCGCAGGATCTCGCGTGTCTCGGGATCGGTGACCGCGACCATAACCGGCGCTTGCCACGCCTTGCCGTTTGCAGCCCAGCTTCCTGCCTTGAGAATTTCATCAAGAAGCTCGGCGGGTACGGGTTTATCAGTATATTTCTTTACGCTTCTTCTTTCGTAAATTGCGTTTAAAACTTCGTTATTCATGCTCTTCCTCCGTTTTTTCTTTATTTTATCATATTTCAGCGCAAGATGCAAGAGTTTTTCTTGACAATTCTCCTCTTCGGTGATATAATGTTTTCGAGGTGATGACTATGAGAAAGGCTATTTTTGTCGGCAATTCGTTTATTTACTACGGCGGATGCGTTTTTACGGGTAAGACTTGGCGAAAAGATGAAGTGAGCGCCATTGACTACGCGAGAAGGCAGAATGACCGCGCGTATTTTTATCAGATCTGCAAGCAGTACGGCGTCGAGATGAGCGTAACGGATGCAACTCACGGCGGGCGTATTCTTTCTAATTTCACTCCTGCAGGGGACGGTCCCGAATATCCGACTGTCGGAATCGACCTTCTTGGCGGATACGATCTTTCGTCCTACACGGACATATTTATCTCCGAGGCTGGACGCAATAACGTGAACTTTATCCACGATATTGAAGCGGTTATGAGCCGTTTTTCGCCCGATGCAAATTTCTACTATCTCATTCATAATTACACGGCTTCGCAGAAGCACAACGAGATCTATTCCGCTCTTCCCTACCTTCGCAGCAAGGGTGTCAAGATAATTCCCTGGGGACAGCTTGTTTATGATATTTGGGTTGGAGATGCAGAGATCACCCAAGCGGAATGCAAATACAACAAGAATTCCTTTATCGTCAAGCAGAGTGAGCGCGACGGATTCCACGAAAATCCGCTTTGCGGCTATATCTGCGCGCAGATGTGCTTCAGCGCAATGACGGGTGAAAGTGCTGTCGGTACAGATCTCGGCTTTTGCCGCGAGGTAATTGATTTTGAAAAATACATTGCGGATCACTACGGATTTGAAGGATCAACGACAAACTTCCCCGAGATTCTCGCAAGCAAAGATATGGTTCAGATACAAAAGTACTGCGACGAATATCTTAAAAAGTTCAATTAAAAATAACGGATGTTGCCGGGTGGCAACATCCGTTATTTTTATGATATATCATTTCCGCTGAATGAATACGGAAGGAGCATTGAAAGCGGGTAGATATTAGGTCTGCGTGCATTGCCGGTGATAACGAGGAGATCGCCGTTCGGGCTGAACTCTGCCATAAACTGACGGCAGATGCCGCAGGGCAGGCATTCCTCGATGGATTCGTTAATTCCGCCGCATATCGCAATCGCTGAAAATTCGCGCTCGCCTGCCGCAATAGCGGTCGTGAAGGCGTTTCTCTCGGCGCAGATCGTTCCGCCGTAAGAGGCGTTTTCGACGTTACAGCCGAGGAAGATATTTCCCGACTTGCAAAGCAGAGCCGCGCCGACCTTGAAATGCGAATAGGGAACGTATGCGTTCTCACGCGCTTTTTCGGCAAGTGTGAGGAGTTCCGCAACGGTCGGCTCTTTACCCTCGCAGATAAGTCCCGCAACGCCGGGAGCTTCGTAGACGGCCTCAGAGCCAAGCAGAGCGCAGACAGTCGCTGCGACGGTATCAAATCCGTCAACAGTTCCGAGCTCAACGGGAGTTATGCGCTTGCCAGCAACTATCATCGGAACGTATTCGCGCGTATGGTCGGTCGTTTTGGTATAAGAGGGGTCGCAGCCGTGGTCGGCGGTGATGATAATAACGTCATCCTCGCACATTTCGGGAAGGAATTTGCCTAGCCATTCGTCAAACTCGGAAATCGCGGCGGCATAGCCATCGATATCTCTGCGATGACCGAATTTTGAATCGAAATCAACGAGATTGGTGAAGCAAAGTCCGCGAAAATCGCGCTTTGCGATCTCGCTTGTTTTCGCAAGACCGTTCAAGTTACTTTCGCTGTAAGTGTATTCTGTAAGACCGCGACCTGCGAAAATATCGTTTATCTTTCCGACGCCGATAACGTCAAAGCCTTCAGCTTTGAGCAAATCGAGCATTGTGTCCTCGGCAGGCTCAAGGGAAAAATCGTGGCGGCGGGAGGTGCGGGAGAAGTTACCCGCCTCACCCTCAAAGGGGCGTGCGATAACTCTGCCGACGGCGTGATCACCGACGAGGATCTTTCTTGCAATTCTGCAATATTCGTAAAGCTGCTCGGGTGGGACGAGAGATTCGTGAGCCGCGATTTGGAAAACGCTGTCGGACGAGGTGTAGACAATAAGGTCGCCCGTTTTTAGATGCTCCTCGCCAAAATCCGTGAGCACCTGAGTTCCCGAATAGGGGAGATTGCAAAGGACGCCTCTGCCTGTTGCTTCCTTGAATTTATCAATAACTTCGTCGGGAAATCCGTTCGGATAAGTGGGAAGGGGCTTTTCGGATATAATTCCTGCCATTTCCCAATGTCCGATTGTTGTATCTTTTCCGTTCGAAAGCTCGCGCAGGCGGGCTACCGCGCCCGAAATACTGCTTACAGCTTCTGCGGGGGCTTTTTCTTTTTGTCCTTCAATGGCAAAAAGGCCGAGCTTTGTAAGATTCGGTGCGTTGAATTTCTTCGATCTTGCGACAGCGCCGAGGGTGTCCGAGCCCAAGTCGCCAAAGGATGCGGCATCGGGGGCTTCACCGATTCCAAAGCTATCGAGAACGATGAGAAATACGCGTTTGATATTTTCCTTCATATCTTCCTCAATTCATTGCCACAGCAACTTCGAGGGCGACCTCCATCATCTGGGTGAAGGAATTCTGTCTTTCCTCGGCAGTTGTGACCTCTCCTGTGAGAAGGTGATCGGAAATGGTGCAGATCGCGAGAGCATTCTTGCCTGCGCGGGCTGCATTCATATAAAGAGCGGCGGCTTCCATCTCTACTGCAAGGCAACCGAGCTTCATCCACTTGCCTGCGGCGGTCTCGTCGTCGCAATAGAAAGTATCAGAGGAATAGAGATTTCCGACGTGGTATCTCGCCCCCTTCTCTTCACAAGCCTTTACGGCTTCCTTGAGAAGCTCATAGCTTGAGATTGCGGAAAAGTTACCGGGGATGCAATACTGCGAAGCAAAATTCGAGTTGGTGCAAGCGCCCTGACCGATAACGATATCGCGGACGCGGAGCTTTTCCTGCATTGCTCCCGCGGAACCGACGCGGATGATATTCTCCACGCCGAAGAAATTATAAAGCTCATAGCTGTAAATACCGATAGAGGGCATACCCATGCCCGATGCCATTACCGAAACGGGAACGCCCTTATAGGTTCCGGTGTAGCCCTGAACGCCGCGAACATTGTTTACCAAACGCGCGTTTTCAAGGAAGTTCTCCGCGATAAATTTTGAACGTAGAGGGTCGCCGGGCATGAGGACTGTTTTGGCGAAATCCTCGGGAGTGGCGTTGATATGGGGGGTAGGATAAGGCTTATTCATTCTAAAGTTCCTCCTATGATGGGGTAAATATATTCCATATTATTTTCAGTAATTTCTCCCGATTCGGGAGCGGTTGTGAATGCTTCTTCCCGGGGACGCTCATAAGATGGCAGCAATATTCCGTTTTGCTCAAATAGCAGCAGGACAGTTATAAGAGTCAGCACCGACAGCACAAGCAGCGCGGCAAGCGGTATTCCGATCCTTCTTAAAAGATACATTATTTTCTCCCAATATTTTTATATATTTAGTATATCACAAAGAGGTGTTATTTTCAAGTTTTTTTGAAAAAAATCTAAAAAATCACATCATCGCGCGCTTCGACACTATTCACAAAAGATCGGTGGTAAAATTAGGATAACAAGAATAAAAAATATAAAAGAAAGGAAAATGGTATGATAAAAAGCAACTGCAGATACCGCTTTACCGCCACGACGGAGGGGCTTCTGGTCAGCGTTTCGGGTGAAATAGATCATCATTCGGCGCTTTCAATGCGCCGCGACGTTGACAACATCATCTGGAACAGAACTCCGACGCACCTAATACTCGATATGTCCGAGGTTGACTTTATGGACAGTTCGGGGCTTGGTTTTATCATGGGACGATATGCCCTTATGCGAGAGATCGGGGGCAGCCTGTCGCTCCGCGATCCCTCTCCCGTTGTAATGAAGATGCTGACAATGACGGGATTTGACAAAAAGGTTCGAATCAGCAATACTGCAAAATTATAAGGAGTAAAAAATGAAAGATAAAAAACACGGCGGAAGACCGCGTCTTGCGCCGATATGCAATGAAATGAAGCTCGACTTCCCCTCTCACTCGAAAAACGAATCATTTGCGCGCGCGACTGCGGGAGCCTTTATAGCCTCGCTTGATCCTACGGCTTCAGAATTATCCGACATTAAATGCGCACTTTCGGAGGCTGTGACTAATTGCACAGTACACGCATATCCGGACCGAATCGGTATCATACGACTTCAAATTAAGCTACGCACGGATGGAACGGTCATAATTACGGTTAAGGACAGCGGCGTGGGTATACCCGATATTGAAAAGGCGCGAGAGCCTCTCTTCACCACCGATGCGGCGGGAGAACGAAGCGGCATGGGTTTTACCGTTATGGAGTCCTTCTGCGACAGCATCAAGGTTACCTCGAAACCAAGTAAAGGCACAACTGTCACAATGACTCGCAAGCTCTCGGGAAAAAGTGCTCTCTGATTACATATTTTTCGGGGGATGACCTAATGAATTCATATTCTAGCGAAAGCTACAGACAGCTCATCGATCTTGCGCAGAATGGCACGGAAGAAGAGCGAAATATCGCAACCGAAAGGCTGATATGCGACAACATGGGGCTTGTTCGCAACATCGCGCTGAAGTTTTGCGGGCGGGGCTGTGAATACGAGGATCTTGTGCAGATCGGCACCATCGGTATGCTCAAGGCGATCAGATCCTTTGATCTTGAGCGCGGCACAGCCTTTTCAACTTATGCAGTCCCACTGATACTCGGCGAAATACGGCGGCATCTTCGCGACGACGGGCCGATCAAGGTCGGTAGGTCGATTAAGAAGCTCGGAGCCGAGCTTGTCCGCGAGCAGACACGGATAATAAGTGAAACAGGAACAGAACCGCATCTTTCCGAGCTTGCGGAAAGATGCGGTGTTTCGCCCGAAGAAGCGGCGGCGGCGCTCGATGCAATCAGCCCCGTTGCTTCACTTTCCGACACTCAGGGAGAGGACGGTGAGGGGATTTGTCTTTATGATCGAATTCCAGACGGGGATGGCCTTCTTGACATTGAGCACGCGCGCGACAGAATTGCGCTCGGGCAGGCTATAAGACTTCTGCCCCCTGAATGGAGGCAGATAATAGTTTTGAGGTATTTCAAAGACTTAACTCAACAAAAGACAGCTGAAATGCTCGGACTCACGCAGGTAAAGGTTTCGCGAGAAGAAAAGAAAATTGTTGAATTTCTTCGCGCAGAGCTGACAAAGTGATCTTAGTCAATATAAAAAGCAAGGATATTGGTGTCCTCATCGGATAAATACTGAAATGATTCAACATTTTCAAATTCCGCGAGCTTAAATATCATATTATTTTCCACAAGTTCTTCAACTGCATCTGCCATGACCTTTGCGTCATAGCACTTAAAGGCGAAGACTCCCTCTCCGTCATATTTCTTTGCAAGCTTGGTAACGGCGGCAAAACTGTAATAATCGAGAAGCATTTCTTCTTTGACAAAATAGTTGCAGTCGATGGCGTTTGCCTCGGGATAGTAAAAGCCTTCATCTATCGCATGAGTTTTTGTTATTTCCTCGTCTGTAAGGCAGAAATAATTATATCTTACCTCCACAGGATCGCCGTCGAGATCGTCCCAGGTCAGATCGATATGGTAAAAATCCTCACCGATCTGCACGAGATTCCATGCATGTGGTTCGCCCTCGGCTGCTCCCGAAACATAAATCGATTCATATCCAAGCTCGTGCATGATAAGGTCGAATGCGCGCGTATATCCCGCGCACATAACCTCGCCCGAAACAAGCGCGCCATACGCAGAGCTGACACATGCGTCTGTTTTCGCGTCGATCGAATCGCCAAGCTCATATGCTTCGTAATCATAAGTATTGAACTCGATAATATAGTCGTGCACGAATTTTACCTTTTCATAATCGTCCTGAAAAGCTTTTGCTTCAAGAACAACAGCGTCAAGCGCACTTTGGAGCTCGGTATTTGCTTTTGCAAGATTGTGATCGTTCCAATATTCGTAGACGCCAAAGGTGACTGTTATGTTTCCGCTATTACTGTTGCTCATTCTTATCGTTTCATACTCAACGTATCCGTTAAGCCAGAAGAACTCGGGATGGTCGTTGATGAAATGAGTAAGCGTAGAACCGTAAGCTGCAGCAAAGCTACTGATATCTATACCGATCAATTTGAAAGAGCTCTCGTTCGCGCATAACGTTGTATATGCAGCGTCGTAGATTATTTTTCCAACCTCATCCAAGGCGAGGTAATAGATGCTCTTCCTCTCCGGTTCCTTAAACTCTGCACTCTCGCCCGCAATCCTGAGACTGCTGAGCATACCGCCATCAAGCTTCGGAAGCTCGATGGTCACATCCGTGCCGTCGAAGCTGCAGCCGGCAAAAGAAAATAATATAATTATTGCCAAGAGCCACGCCATAAAGGCTCTTATTTTTTTATTATTGAGCATATTTATCTCCTTGTGTTACTTAACCGTTCCAAGTGCTTCATCCGTGCAATCTTGCAGAGTGGCAGGATCTATTGTCAGCTTTCTTTCAGCTCCGCCTTCACTGACAACGACAAGCGCTGTAGTAGGACGCATTGATACATCGAATCTGGTATATACCCTGCCATAGACTGAAACGTATTCATACTCCTCGTGCCATTTAGCGCCCGTTTCGGGATCGTAGCAGACGGGAATATGCGCACCTCGGATAAATATCGGAGTATGCGAAACTCTGTTTGCCGTATTGGCAAAGAAATAGATATCCTTACCACCGATACGCTTATGAATGTGGTTGAACATTCCGCCATCGGGAAGATGCTTGAGAAGACCGAGGCGAGTGTATTCGTTGAAGCTTGCGTTGAGTGCGCCGGTGGTTTCGTATTTCGGCATCCGGGGTGCAAAAACATCGAACCCGATCTTAAACGCGGATAGGGCGCGGCGAACGTCAAGGCTGTTGACCATGCTCACGCCGTCGATACCCGTCTTTGAAAAATAAAGGAAGAAGGATTTTCCGCCTGCGGGCGATGCGTTTGTGCAATACTCCTTGATAACGGAGGGATCGAGCGCGTCCTTGCCGAAGATATACTCGGAAATCTCCCTGACCTCTTTGTCATTCTTATCGGGATCGGCGGGATCGTATTCAAAAGCCTTTGTGGGAAGAACACCTGTTGCGATAATTCTTCCTCCGGCGTCAAAATAATCGCGCAGAACTCGCATGCAAGCGAGCGACGTCACTCTTTGCGCGGGAAGCACAACCACGCGGAAACCGCCCGAGTCATTCATATCCGCAAGGCGAAGACGGTCTTTCTCGGGCTTTGCAATTCTTGAAATAACGTCGGGGTGCAGAAGGGTTACGTCATGTCCCGCACAGAGACAGATGCTGTTGATAACGGACATATAATCGGCATCCGATGGGGTATCGGAATACTCGAATCCTTCTATATCTGCGCTATACATATTAACGCAGGAATGGAGATAGTAGATTGGGTAGACGACAGCAATATCCGAGACCTGGCGTCCGCCCTTGAGGCAGGTGCGCATAGCCGCAGTGAAACGCAGAAGTCTGGAGCTCTGCTCATGATTAGCCGCGGTAGGCACGGGGAGATGGAGTGCGGGAAGGTTTGCTCCTCTCGCAAATGCGTGCGCAGAGTCGCGCATCATTATCTCAAAATTGTTTTCCTTGTAATTCTTGTAAAGCTCAACAAAAATATCACTCTTCGCTCTGCCGAAAGCAGCTCCGGCGGCAAGCTTAACGGAATTTATGCCGTAAAGATAACCACGGTCGAGAACTGCACCCGGTGTTGCTGTATTGTTGAGCATTGCGTCACCCATAATGGGTGAGCATTGCGTAGATTTAGACTCAGAAAGTGTGCCTATCAGTGAAAGTCCCTTCTCTTGCGCGAAGCTTTCTGCGGCGGCTATATATCCGTCGCGGAGCATACGGGCGCGGCAATCCGAGAAAAGAGCCTTAAAGCGAGGCGCGTCCTTGCTGGTTGGTGTAAAAAGATGGGGATAATATGGCGCGGGGTCGAAGCCATAACGAGCCTCGAAGACCTCGTTGAAATCATCGCTCCAGTCGTGGCGGTTGATAGCCTTGAAGGCAAGACCCGAATAGTAAAGATGTGTTACCGTGGTTCCTATATAGCCTTCCAAAACATCGGCGAAGATTCGATATGCGGCGTTTATATAAGCCTCCGACGATTCGCGCGAAAGGATATTCGGGCGATTGCCGTCGTTATCGGGCAGAGAAACGTACTGAACTATGCGCCAATTTCCGCGCGGGCATTTATAAACAACTTTTTCGTCATCTATGTATTCACGAAGGTCGATTACCTCGTCGCGCTCCTCGTTGTAGGCAACTACGGAAAGAAGCTTGCCGGGAAATATCTGCCAATTCACAGACTCGTCCTGCTTGCAATAGTGAGTGTGACGCACAAGCTTGCGCGAGCGGATCGTGTCTTCCCAGATCGCGTCCTCAGCAAGAACAACCGTCTGCTCGATGCAATCTGCGAGAGTGAACGCCACGGGAAGGCAGTATTTGGCAGACGCCGGGAGAAGCCTTGAATAGAAGACTTTAAACTGCTCTGTTCTCTCCTCCGGAGACATTTCATCGGAAATTATCGGCAACGGAATAAAGCCTCCCACGCCTGCGGCGGCGGAAAGCCTTACCTGCTCTGCGACCTCTTCTCCGCTCTGTCCCGAATCGCGCCAGAAGACAAAGGGGCGGTATTTTTCTATTGTGTTCGGATTGCCGTTTTCACCGTACATTTCGTCACCTCGGAGTAATAGTCTGGTTTAATTATATCACAAAGACAAAAGAAAGTAAATATTTCTCTTGCAGATTTTATTATTTTATGGTATAATTCATATAGAAAAACACCGAGGTGGATTATGAACAAAAGAATTTTGATAAGCGGCGGCGCGCGCGGAATCGGCGCGGCGGCTGTTAAATATTTTGCGAAAAACGGCGACCAAGTTGCCTTTATATATCACAGAGCCGACGAGAAAGCCCGTGAGGTTGCGAATTGTACCGGCGCTTTCCCGATCAAAGCAGACGTTTCGGACGCTCAGAGTGCAAAATCGGCGTTCAGGGAGGCAATCGAACACCTTGGGGGCATCGACGTGCTTGTAAACTGTGCGGGAATTGCGGAATTTTCGCTCTTTACAGATATAACCGACGAGGCTTGGCGGCGTATGATCGATACGAATCTTTCCGCGGCGTTCACCCTCTCGCGCGAGGCGGCGAAGATAATGGTTTCGCAGAAGAGCGGAAAGATCATCAACGTAGGCTCTGTCTGGGGCAGAATGGGAGCATCCTGCGAGGTGCATTATTCTGCGTCAAAGGCAGGTCTGCGCGGATTGACGCAAGCGCTTGCAAAGGAGCTTGGCCCTTCGGGCATCACCGTCAACTGCGTTGAGCCGGGAGTTATCGACACCGATATGAATTCGATGCTTGATGAAGCTGCTATGAAAGAGCTCGCCGAGGCGACACCTCTTTGCAGGATCGGCAAGGCTGAGGAAGTCGCGGCAGTCATCGGATTTTTGGCATCGGATGATGCTTCGTTTATCACGGGTGCGTGTATTCCGGTTGACGGGGGATTTCCCTCTTGATTTCAACCAACGGTTGGAAGAAAATCATACATTTCAAACCAATACGTTATTGCTTTTCTTTTCGTCAAATGTTATAATGTAAACGTAGCTACAAAGATTTTAAATTGTTCAGGAGAAAATTTTATGATCAAATTAAGCGAAAACATAGCTAACTTAAGAAAAGAAAAAAGCATAACCCAAGAACAGCTTGCAAGCGCACTAAATGTAACAAATCAAGCTGTATCAAAATGGGAATCGGGCAAGTGCTATCCCGACATAGAACTTCTTCCGGATATTGCGGATTTCTTTGGGGTATCTATTGATGAATTAATCGGCAAGGAGAACATTGGCGAAAATAACGCACCGAAACCGATCGACAATCATACTATACAAACTGCAATCCAAATTGCCAAAGATGAAGGAGAAGTTTACACTTCATTATTGCAGCTTAAACTGAATGTAAGCTATAACAAAGCGCGTCGTATCATCGACGATATGTGCAATCAAGGGTATATAGTCAAAGATCCCACAAGCAGATATGCATACCTATATGTTAGGCAATAAATAGCAAAACGGACACCGCGCGGGTGTCCGTTTTGCTTTATATTTATTTATGCCTTAAGAGCAATTCCCTTGCCTGCAAGGTCTGCGATTACCTTATTGGCAACAACCATAACCTCGTCGCGGGTGAGGGTTCTGGTCTTGTCTGCGAAGGTGATGCGGACGGAGAGGGATTTGCCTGCTTCGTCGGAATATCTGTCGGTGACCTTGATGTTCTTGACGAGTGCGCCGCCGTGTGCAGTGATAGCCTCGCCAACGGGTGCGTAGATATCAGTCATGAAGGTGAGGTCGATATCCATCTCGGGATACTTGGAGGGCTCGTCGTAAACGAGAGCGAGCTTATCGCAATTTGCGAATGCAGCAACGTCGATCTCGGCGTAAACGATGGAAGCCTTCTTATCGATCTTCTTGGATACGGTGGGATAAACGATGCCGATCTCACCGATCTCGGTCTCGCCGCAGAATACCGCATTGAGGTTTCTGGGATGCTGATAGGAGTGAGTTGCTTCCTTCTTTACGAACTTGACGGGAGCGTGCTTGATGTCGTCTGCGAGAACTGCAATGATGTTGCAGAGCTTGCCGTAGACGGTTTCCATGCTCTCGGTCTTCGAATAGAGGGTAATTGCGAGCTTCTTCTTTTCGTTGCAGAGGCCGTCCTCACGGAGTCCGTCTACAACACAGCCTACCTCAAATACACCGAATTCGGGGGCATAAGCGGTGTTATACTTAACCTGGCAGAGCTGGGTGGGGATGATGGTCTTGCGGAGGGTCTCGATATTGGGGTTAGCCGCGCCCGCGATCTTGACGTTATCCTCAACCTCGATGCCGAGCTCCTTGTACTCATCGTTGTAAGTCCAGATATAAGAATGAAGCTCGTGGCAGGAGAATCTCTTTACGAGAAGATCCTTGATCTGCTCCTCGACGCTCTTCTTGATATCCGCACGGATGGGATAAGAAGGAGCGTAAACGGTGTTGATATCGAAGTTATCGTAGCCGTAGATACGGGTGATCTCCTCGATGATATCAGCCTTCATGGTTACGTCCTTGGTGGATCTCCAGGAAGGAACGGTTACGGTGAAGGTGGTGCCTTCGAGAGAGATACCGAAGCCGAGCGCGGAGAGAGTGGTCATAATATGCTCGTCCGAGATCGAAATGCCGGTGTAGCGGTCAACGAAGGATCTGTCGAAGGAGAAGGTGATGGTGGGATACTTATATGCCTGCTCGTCGGTGAGAGAGGAAACGACCTTTGCCTCGGGATCTGCATCCTGCATGATCTTGACGAAACGTGCAACAGCAGTAGTTGTCATTTCGGGGTCGAGGCACTTCTCGTAACGCTGGGAAGCATCGGTTCTGTGAGCGAGACGAACGGTGGTCTTACGAACAGAGACTGCGTCGAAGGTTGCACACTCGAGGGTGAGCTTGGTGGTGTCCTCAACGATCTCGGAGTCAAGTCCGCCCATAACGCCCGCGATGCAAACGGGAATGTCGCCGTTGCAGATCATGAGCATATCCTCGTCGATGTTACGCTCAACGCCGTCGAGGGTCTTGAAGGAGAACTTATGATCATATCTCTTAATGCGGAGCTTTTCAACCTTGCGCGAGTCGAATGCGTGCATGGGCTGTCCCATCTCGAGCATGATGTAGTTGGTGATATCAGTCAGGAAGTTGATCGAGCGCATACCGCAATAGTAGAGGCGGATACGCATATTTACGGGGCTTACCTTGCGGGTGATGTTCTCAACCTGGAGGCAAGAATATCTCTGGCAGAGGCTGTCCTCGATCTTCATATCAACTGCGGGAAGATCGGAATATTTGTTAAGATCTGCGCAATCGAGGGGCTTGAGTTCTCTGCCTGCGATAGCGGCGAACTCGCGCGCGATACCGTAATGACCCCAGAGGTCGGGGCGGTTGGTGAGCGACTTATTATCAACCTCGAAGATGATATCGTCGATGTCGAAGAGGGTCTTGATATCGGTACCTACTGCGAAAGCGGGATCGAGGATCATAAGACCGTCGTTGTTATCGCTGATGCCGAGCTCCTTTTCGGAACAGCACATACCGTTGGAGGTGAAGCCTGCAAGCTTGCGGGGAGCGATGGTGATGTCGCCGATCTGCGCGCCGAGCTTTGCGAAGGGAACCTTGAGTCCTACAGCAACGTTGGGTGCACCGCAAACAACGTCAACGAGTTCAGCCTCGCCGATATCAACCTTGAGAAGGTGAAGCTTTTTCGACTCGGGATGCTCCTCTACCGACTTGATCTCTGCGACAACGATGCCGGAGAGGTCGCTACCCTTCATAAAAATTTCGTTTTCAACCTCTGCGGTCGAAAGAGAGAATCTGTGGATGAGCGAAAGCTTGTCAAGACCGGAAAGGTCAACGTAATCGCATATCCAATTCATAGATAAAAACATATTTCTTTCCGTCCTTTCTTATTTGTCTTCCTTGAACTGCGAAAGAACCTTAAGGCTTCCGCTGTTGAGGTCTCTGATGTCCTTAACACCGTAGCGCATCATTGCAAGTCTGGTAAGTCCGAGACCGAATGCAAAGCCGGTGTATTCCTCGGGGTCGATACCGCCTGCCTTGAGCACCTCGGGGTGGATCATACCGCAGGGGCAAAGCTCGAGCCAGCCGCTGTGCTTGCAGGAGGGGCAGCCCTCTCCGCCGCAGATA
>JAZORB010000051.1:0-17414 GCA_045656385.1 Eubacteriales bacterium
ATTTACCTCATTTCGTGGGTTTGGAGTCGCCGTGACGGACGAAGAGCATTGTGATGAATGCGCCTGCAGCGAAGATAGCGGCGTAGGGGAAGAGGATCTTGAGTCCGAAGCTGTCCATGAGGAAACCGGAGACGACGGGGGTGAGGGTCTGTGCCGCCATGCTTGCGGTGTAATAGAAGCCGGTGTATTTACCGACGTTTCCGCCGCGTGCAAGCTCGACGACCATGGGGAAGGAGTTGACGTTGATGGTTGCCCATCCGATACCCGCGATGGCGAAAAGGATCATCATAACGGGAAGGGGAGTTCCCGCGTCAAGGAAGGAGGCGGTGAGGAACGCGCCCGAGAGCATAATAACGCCCGCAAGGATAGTCTTCTTTCTGCCGACCTTGGTTGCGATCATACCGACAGGGAGGTATGCGATAAGAGCGGCGATGTTTGCAACGAGAAGGGTGGAGTTGTAGTCAAGCTGGAGAACTCTGCCCGCATAGACCGAGTATTTGCTTGTTACGGCATTGTAGCCGAAGAACCAGAGAACGACCGATGCGAGAAGGAGGATGAGCGAGAGTCTTTCCGCGCCCGAAAGCTTGCGGCTTCCGGATGCTTCGTCCTCGTCGTTGCCTTCTTCGATGGCGTTCTTACGGCTGATTTCTTCCATTTCCGCAACGAATTTACGTTCGCGGACGGTGGAAAGGAATATAACAAGGCTGACAAGCATAATTCCCGCAACTATGCAGAAATATCCCGTGTAGGGCATATAAGTGTTCTTTGTCGAACCTGTGGCGAGTATCATTCCGAGTCCGAGGATAAGGCTTCCGCCGATTGTGCCCATCAGGTTGATGACGGCATTAGCCTTCGAGCGGAGAGGTCTCGGCGTAACGTCGGGCATCAGCGCAACTGCGGGCGTGCGGAAGGTTGCCATTGAGAGCAAGAGCACGAACAGAACAGCAATAAACGTTATCAGCGCGGAAGGATCTTTGCCGACGATCTCGGTTGCGATATAAGCCGAGCGCGCGGGAACAACGAAATTGGTATAGTCGGGGTTAGCCTTACCGTTCTCAAGTGTCGCGGGGATCTTCATAAAGTCCTCGCGTGAGAATTCGTCCGAGAGGGTGTATTCAACACCGTCGGGCGTTGCGAGGGGAGAGCCGTAGTCGTAATCGTAAAGAACGGCGCGTGCTTCCTCAGAGTTGATGTCGGCGATATTGCCGAGGCGGTCAAGCTGCATCGAATCAACGAAGGAGAGCGAGATGAGCGCTGCCGCCGCGATCAGAGTGCCGACGATGATGAAGGGTGTGCGGCGTCCGAGCTTTGATTTTGTCTTATCCGAAAGGATGCCGAAGAGGGGGAGGAGGAAGAGCGCGAGGATATTGTCGATCGCCATGATCGCGCCCGACCAGAACTGCGACATACCGAAGCGGTCGGTCAGAATCTTGGGAACGATGGTGTCATAAGCCTGCCAAAAGGCACAGATGAGGAAAAATGCGAATCCCACGCAAAGCGTGCGCTTGTAATTCAGTTTCATTTTTGGACTCCTTGGTTGGTTTTTTATTTGAATATTTAATTTTAACACATTTGATACGAAGCTTAGGAAGATATGTTAGCACTTTTAAAATCAGCCTTCCCCGGCGGGGGAAGGTGGCTCGCTTGCGAGTCGGATGAGGCGCCTAATAAGATACCGTTTTTCGCGTCAGCGAAAATCTTCCAAAACATAGCTTACTAAATAATTTGTTCTGAATATAGATTGCAAAGTAATACAATGCGAAAGAGGTTTGCCAAATTTGATTTTAATAGTACTGTTTTAATTGGTCAATGCGGGAAGATTTTCTCGCTTCGCTCGAAAAACAATATCTTATAAGGCGCCTCATTTGTCAGCCTTCGGCTGCCACCTTCTCCCGCCGGGGAAGGCTGATATATAAGTGCGAACAAAGTATTCTGTATTATGTTGTACCTGCCTCCTCGCAATATAGGGAGTGACGACAATCCGTTGCTTTTTTATTAAAGCTCTTTCCGTTTATCCAAAATATATTTCGCTTTCAGCACTGCCGCGATTGTTTTGCCGTCGGTTATTTCGCCGGAGACGCACATTTCGGCGAGCTTTTCGAGGGGGATGGCTTCAACGTCGATGAATTCGTCGTCGTCAGGGTCGGTTTCGCCCATCGAAAGACCCTCGGCGATATACATCGAGATTACCTCGCCGAGAATTGCAGGGGAGGGAATGAAGTCGCCGATGTAGGTTAAGGTTTCACATCGTGCGCCGGTTTCTTCGCGCAGCTCGCGCAGAGCCGCCGCGGGGCGGTCGGCCTCACCGGGCTCAAGCTTGCCCGCGGGGATCTCAAGAAAAACGCGCCCGTGAGTGTAGCGGTATTGGCGAACGCAGAGGATCTCTCCTTTTTCGTTTATCGGCACAACGCAGACCGCACCCGGATGACCGACGTATTCGCGTGTCGCCGTGTTTCCGTTGGGAAGCTCGACCTTGTCGACCATTACGTGCAATATCTTGCCCGAATAGACCTCGCGCCCGTCGATCCGGCGTTCGGTCATATCAATATTTTGCATTTTATCACCTCAAAATATTATTTTATATTTATACAGAATAATTATACACCATTTTTTCCCTCTTGTAAAGATTTTTTTGCAGATTGCCGCGCTCTTTTGAATTTTCTATTGCATATTTGTGTAAATTGTGGTAGAATTATATCAATTAATCAATCGAGGTGACAGAATGCAACTTGACGATACACGTACGCGGGCGTTGCTTGGCGAGGACGGTGTGAACAGACTTCGTTCGGCGCACGTTGCGGTCTTTGGACTTGGCGGCGTTGGCGGACATCTTTGCGAGGCACTTGCGCGCGCGGGGGTCGGAGAGCTGACCGTTATCGACGGCGACACGGTTTCGACCTCAAACGTAAACCGCCAGATAATCGCGACGCAGGATACAGTCGGCAGACCGAAAGCTGATGCTATGGCGGAGCGAATTCTTTCGATCAATCCCGAATGCCGTGTGCATCCCGTCAACCTCTTTTATCTGCCCGAAAATGCCGATGAGATTGACCTCTCGCAGTTCGATTTCATTGCCGATGCGGTCGACACCGTTGCGGCGAAGGTGGAGCTGATATGCCGCGCCGATGCGGCGGGAGTTCCCGTTATCGCCTCGATGGGCGCGGGAAACAAGCTTTATCCCGAGCGATTCCGCATTTCCGACATAAGCAAAACAAGCGTCTGCCCGCTTGCGAAGATAATGCGCAAGAAGATGAAGGAAAAGGGCATCAAAAAGCTTGACGTCGTCTGGTCGGACGAGGAGCCGATGAAGGCGCAGGGGCTTGAAAGCGAAAACGGCAGAAACACGCCCGGAAGCCTTTCTTTCGTGCCGGGCGCGGTTGGACTTATTATGGCAGGCCATATAATCAGAAAAATTTGTGAACTTGAATAAAGGAGAACAAAATGAAATTCGACAGAGAAAAATACCTATCATATTGTTTTGACACGGTGAAGCGCCTTATGGACGTTCCCTCGCCGAGCGGATACTCGCGCGAGATCGCCTCGCTGCTCGCTGATATTGCACAGGAGCAGGAGCTTGGCTTTGAGGCTACCAAGAAGAGCTGCTTCCTTATGACATACGGGGGCAAGGATCACTCGTCCTCGCTCGGCATTGCGGCACACTGCGACACTCTCGGCGCTATGGTTCGCTCGATCGACGGAAACGGCGATCTCAATTTCGCACCCGTCGGCGGAGTCCTTTGCAACTCGCTTGACGGCGAATACTGCTTCGTCATCACCCGCGAGGGCAAGAGATACACGGGCACAATCCTTTCCCGTTCCCCTTCGGTTCACGTTTATTCGGATGCGAGAAGTCGTGCGCGCGACGCAGACAATATGTACGTTCGCCTCGACGAGAACGTAAAGAGCGCGGCTGATACCCGTGCGCTCGGCATTGAAAACGGCGACTACATATGCTTCGATCCCAAGACCGTTGTGACAGAGAGCGGATATCTCAAATCCCGCTTCATCGACGACAAGGCAAGCGTTGCTTGCATTCTCACCGCCTTCAAGATCATGAAGGACGCAGGTCTCGTTCCCGAAAAGGATATCAAGTTCCTCATTTCTATGTACGAGGAGGTCGGCCACGGCGCGGCTTTCGTTCCCGCGGGACTCGAATCGATGCTTGCCGTTGATATGGGCTGCATCGGCAAGGACCTCAAGTGCGACGAGCACACCCTTTCGATCTGCGCCAAGGACGCGGGCGGTCCCTATGACTATGAATTGACTTCGAAGCTGATCGATATGGCAAAGGCGGCAGAGCTTCCTTACTGTGTTGATCTCTACCCCTATTACGGCTCCGACGTTGGAGCTATGTGGCGTGCGGGACACGACGTTCCCGGCGCGCTGATCGGCCCCGGTGTTCACGCTTCTCACGGCATGGAGCGTACCCACGCTGACGCGCTTATGGCAACCGTTGAACTCATTTTAATGTATCTGGGAGTATAAAACCATGGAAAAGATCAAGGTTGGAATTATCGGACTCGGTAACCGAGGAAAGCCCATGGGCACCCTCGTTGCGGAGCATGAAAACTGTATTATCACCGCAATCTGCGACGAATATCTTGACAGATGTGACGAGATGAAGGAAAAGATCGCGCCCCTCGGACACGATCCCAAGATCTATCAGAATTATGAGGAGCTCATCGCCTCGCCCGACGTTGAGATGGTTTTCGTCTTCTCGGCTTGGGAAAACCACGTTCCCGCGGCTGTTGCTTCGATGAAGGCGGGCAAGCCCGTCGCATTTGAGGTCGGCGGTGCTTATACCATCGACGAATGTATTCAGCTTTGCGAGGCTCACCGCGAGACAGGAACTCCCGCTATGATGCTTGAAAACTGCTGTTACGGCAGAGTTGAGCAGACTCTTTACGCGATGAACGAGGACAATTTCTTCGGCGAGATCGTCCACCTTTGCGGCGGCTACAACCACGACCTCCGCGAGGAGGTTTCGATGGGCGTTGTAAACCGCCATTACCGCCTCCGCAACTACCGTAACCGCTGCTGCGAGAACTACCCCACCCACGAGCTTGGCCCGCTCAACGTGCTTCTCGGCATCGGTCACGGCAACAAGTTTACAAGCCTTTCCTCCTTCTCCTCCAAGAGTGCGGGACTTGACGTTTACATCAAGAATCACCCCGACCGCGACCAGACCTTCGCCGACGGCAAGTGGGCGCAGGGCGACATCGTTACCACCATTCTTACCACCGAATTCGGTCAGACCGTCCGCCTGACCCTTGACACGACCCTGCCCCGTCCCTATTCGCGCGGACTTGAGATCCACGGCACAAAGGCTTGGTTCTCGCAGGATAATATGTCGGTCTTCAGCGACGCCGACCACAAGGAAAGCGACCACTTCAAGTGGAAGAATTTCTGGGGTAACTATGAGGAATACGAAAAGAAGTATATGCCCAAGCTCTGGCGTGACTACCTCGACGCAGGCATCAAGAAGGGCCACGGCGGAATGGACTTCCTCGTTCTCGATTCCTTTATCTCCGCAGTAAGAGACGGCACACCCGTTCCGATAGATATCTATGACTCCGCCATCTTCATGGCAGTCACTCCCTTGTCCGAGCAGTCGATAAAGAACGGCGGCGCACCCGTAGCGTTCCCCGACCTCACCGCGGGAATAGAGAAGAGAGCGGGCGCGGAAGGAAAGTATAAGCTCTTTTAAGTTGCTGGTTGAAGGAAGATTTTCTTGCTGTGCTCGAAAATCATTTCTATAGCTCCGGTTAGCTTGAATCTGATTTGGTTCAGATTGAGCTTTTAACAACAAAATTGAAAATCACTCGAGAATTGCTTATTTTCGAGTGATTTTTTTATGAAATGAATTTCCGTTTACGGAAATTTCCCTTCAACCGGCAACTAGTTACTTTTACCCCTTTTTCCTTAAATTTAGGGGTTACATTTCGTCGCAAAATAGATTATAATTATAGTGTAACGAATTTTTTGCGAGGTTATTATGGAACTTATACTTATAAGCAATTCGAAGCTCAAGATAATGTTGAGCGCCGAAGATATGAAAAAATACAATATCGAATGCGATGGTGAGAGTGCGCTTAGGCGCGGGTTCAAGCCTGTGCTTGAGATGGCGCACAATGATTGCGGCTTCGATATAGAAAGCGGACGGCTTCTTGTTCAGGTCTTTCCCTCGAGAGGGGGAGGCTGCGAGATGTTCGTCACGCGCGTCGCTCTTTCGAGCGGAATCAAGGAAAACGACGCGTCGGTCTGCATTTTTGACACGATGCATTCAATGATCGCGCTCTGCCGAATCCTTTACATGCGCGGCTTTGGAAAAAACAGCGGGGCTTATGCGCTCCCCGAGGGTTCGTTTGCGCTGATCCTTCCCGAATTCGATCGCGACGAGCGTTTGCCGCTCGAAGCGGCGGTGATAAATGAATTCGGATGCCGCCGCGATTGCGAAAAGATCGAAGGATACATAAAAGAACACGCCCGCCCCATCTTTGCTGAAAATGCCGTGCAGAGGTTGTCGGAATTTTGCTAAATCGCTTGACAAGCGCCCCGAGGATTGATATAATTAATATATGAAAACTCGGAGGTTTGAATTATGGATAATATAGATGCAAGATGGGAAGCTCTTGAGGCAAAATGCCGCGAGTGCAGCAAATGCCCTCTTTGTGAAACGCGAACAAATTGCGTTTTCGGCACGGGTAACAGAAATGCAGACCTGATGTTCGTCGGCGAAGCACCCGGCGAGCAGGAGGATCTTTCGGGAACTCCCTTTGTCGGACGCGCGGGACAGCTTCTCGACCGTTTTCTTTACGCCGTTGACATCAAGCGTGAGGATGTTTACATTGCGAATATTCTCAAATGCCGTCCGCCCAAAAACCGCGATCCGCTCCCCGCAGAGGAGGACGCGTGCATAGACTTTTTGCGCGAGCAGGTGCGTCTGGTGCGCCCAAAAGTCATCGTTTGCCTCGGCAGAATTGCGGCAATGAGGCTTATCAAGCCCGACTATAAGATCACGCAGGAGCACGGAACATGGGTCGAAAAGGGCGATTTCGCAATGACCGCGGTCTTCCACCCCGCAGCATTACTCAGAGATCCGCGAAGGAAAGAGGATATGCTCAATGATATGAAAGCTATCAAGGCAAGACTTGATGCCGGCGAAGAATAAAAGGAAGGACAAACGACTATGAAAAAGATTACAAGTTTGATTTTAGCCATCTGCATGCTTCTTCCCATACTTACGGCATGTACGAACGGTACGGCAGTCGAGGAAGAGACGACCAATCTGCCCGTAGAAACGACGGTCGAGGAAACAACTGCGCCCGTTCCCGCAGGGCTTCTTCTCGTGTCCGAGGGAGTCGGCGATTACATTATCGTCCGCCCCACCGAATGCCAAAGCTTCATTCTTGACGCCATGACCGATCTGCGCCAGGCTGTGACGGACAAATTCGGCGTTTCCCTCAAGCCGCAGGACGACTGGGTAAAGGGACTCGCGAAAGGCGAGGCATATGATTCTCCCGATCCCGAGATACTTATCGGCGAAACCAACCGCAAGGAGAGCATCGAGGTTCTTGCAACGCTTCAGCCGGGCGAATACAAGGTCTGCGTCAGCGGAAATAAGCTCGTTCTTATCGGCACGACCGATTATCTGACCGGCCTCGCGGTTCAGGAGTTTGTGAAATACGTCAAGGCAAGCGAGAATGCAACCGAGCTTATGGTTCCGAACGAGTATTCGGTTGTCAAGTCGCAGGATGATTTCAATAAGAGCCTTATGGGCATCACCATGTATGCAATGGGTGACAGCTATTTTGGTGGTTCTTCGCTCGGCAAAGAGGCAACATGGGTAAATATGCTCGGCGAGAAGTACGGAATGGATTACGTCAATTACGGCATCGGTGGAAGCACCATGTCGGATTACGTTACAACAAACAACCCCATGGTTCTGCGTTATACCAGAATGGCAAAGGGTGATGCGGACATCATTCTTCTCGAGGGCGGACGAAACGACCGTACAAAGGAGGTCCCGATCGGTGATCTCGACTCGCGCGATTCGAAAACCTTTATGGGAAGCATCAATATCATGCTCGACGGAATGCTCAAGACCTATCCGAACGCGCTCATTATTCTGGTAACCCCCTGGTATCACACGGGTAAGGTTGCCGCAACGGGACTTTCGAACGTCGATTACGCCAACGCAATGCGCAGCCTTGCGGAGCACCGTAATGACAAGAGGATCGTCTGCCTCTACGCAGCAGACCCGAACACCATCGGAGTCAACATGAACGATGCGAACTTCCGCAAGAAATACTGCATCAAACCCGATGACGTAAGCCATCTGAATCTCGACGGTATGCTCAAGACCTACCCGAACGCGCTTATTATCCTTGTAACCCCCTGGTATCACACGGGTAAGGTTGCCGCAACGGGACTTTCGAACGTTGATTATGCCAACGCAATGCGTTCCCTCGCGGAGCACCGTAACGATAAGAGGATCGTTTGCCTCTACGCGGCAGATCCGAACACTATCGGAGTCAATATGAATGACGCCGCCTTCCGCAAGAAATACTGTATCGCGGAAAATGACGTAAGCCACCTCAATCTCGATGGTATGAAGTACGTTCTTACCTATATGGAGCAGTTCATAGCTTCGGAATACGCGAAGTTCAAGGGTCAATAAAATAAATATAAAGCAAAAATCGGGGCATGCCCCGATTTTTGCTTTATATTTATTTTATTGACCCTTGAACTTCGCGTATTCCGAAGCTATGAACTGCTCCATATAGGTAAGAACGTACTTCATACCATCGAGATTGAGGTGGCTTACGTCATTTTCCGCGATACAGTATTTCTTGCGGAAGGCGGCGTCATTCATATTGACTCCGATAGTGTTCGGATCTGCCGCGTAGAGGCAAACGATCCTCTTATCGTTACGGTGCTCCGCGAGGGAACGCATTGCGTTGGCATAATCAACGTTCGAAAGTCCCGTTGCGGCAACCTTACCCGTGTGATACCAGGGGGTTACAAGGATAATAAGCGCGTTCGGGTAGGTCTTGAGCATACCGTCGAGATTCAGATGGCTTACGTCATCGGGTTTGATGCAGTATTTCTTGCGGAAGTTCGCATCGTTCATGTTGACTCCGATGGTGTTCGGGTCTGCTGCGTAGAGGCAGACGATCCTCTTGTCATTACGGTGCTCCGCAAGGCTGCGCATTGCGTTGGCGTAATCGACGTTCGAAAGTCCCGTTGCGGCAACCTTACCCGTGTGATACCAGGGGGTTACCAGAATAATGAGCGCGTTCGGATAGGTCTTGAGCATTCCGTCGAGCATGATATTGATGCTTCCCATAAAGGTTTTCGAATCGCGCGAGTCGAGATCACCGATCGGGACCTCCTTTGTACGGTCGTTTCGTCCGCCCTCGAGAAGAATGATGTCCGCATCACCCTTTGCCATTCTGGTATAACGCAGAACCATGGGGTTGTTTGTTGTAACGTAATCCGACATGGTGCTTCCACCGATGCCGTAATTGACGTAATCCATTCCGTACTTCTCGCCGAGCATATTTACCCATGTTGCCTCTTTGCCGAGCGAAGAACCACCAAAATAGCTGTCACCCATTGCATACATGGTGATGCCCATAAGGCTCTTATTGAAATCATCCTGCGACTTGACAACCGAATACTCGTTCGGAACCATAAGCTCGGTTGCATTCTCGCTTGCCTTGACGTATTTCACAAACTCCTGAACCGCGAGGCCGGTCAGATAATCGGTCGTGCCGATAAGAACGAGCTTATTTCCGCTGACGCAGACCTTGTATTCGCCCGGCTGAAGCGTTGCAAGAACCTCGATGCTCTCCTTGCGGTTGGTTTCGCCGATAAGTATCTCGGGATCGGGAGAATCATATGCCTCGCCTTTCGCGAGTCCCTTTACCCAGTCGTCCTGCGGCTTGAGGGAAACGCCGAATTTGTCCGTCACAGCCTGGCGCAGATCGGTCATGGCGTCAAGAATGAAGCTTTGGCATTCGGTGGGGCGGACGATAATGTAATCGCCGACTCCCTCGGACACGAGAAGAAGCCCTGCGGGAACGGGCGCAGTTGTTTCCTCGACCGTCGTTTCTACGGGCAGATTGGTCGTCTCTTCCTCGACTGCCGTACCGTTCGTACATGCCGTAAGTATGGGAAGAAGCATGCAGATGGCTAAAATCAAACTTGTAATCTTTTTCATAGTCGTTTGTCCTTCCTTTTATTCTTCGCCGGCATCAAGTCTTGCCTTGATAGCTTTCATATCATTGAGCATATCCTCTTTCCTTCGCGGATCTCTGAGTAATGCTGCGGGGTGGAAGACCGCGGTCATTGCGAAATCGCCCTTTTCGACCCATGTTCCGTGCTCCTGCGTGATCTTATAGTCGGGCTTGATAAGCCTCATTGCCGCAATTCTGCCGAGGCAAACGATGACTTTTGGGCGCACCAGACGCACCTGCTCGCGCAAAAAGTCTATGCACGCGTCCTCCTCTGCGGGGAGCGGATCGCGGTTTTTGGGCGGACGGCATTTGAGAATATTCGCAATGTAAACATCCTCACGCTTGATGTCAACGGCGTAAAGAAAACGGTCGAGAAGCTGTCCCGCGCGTCCGACAAAGGGAGTTCCCGAAAGATCCTCCTGCTCGCCGGGTGCTTCGCCGACGAACATCAGGTCTGCATTTCTGTTACCCGTGCCGAAAACGCAATTTGTTCGCGTTTCACAAAGAGGGCATTTGCTGCACTCGCGGCATTTTGCCTCAAGAGCTTCCCATCTTGCATCTATATTATCCATAATTCAAACCTCCGAGTTTTCATATATTAATTATATCAATCCTCGGGGCGCTTGTCAAGCGATTTAGCAAAATTCCGACAACCTCTGCACGGCATTTTCAGCAAAGATGGGGCGGGCGTGTTCTTTTATGTATCCTTCGATCTTTTCGCAATCGCGGCGGCATCCGAATTCATTTATCACCGCCGCTTCGAGCGGCAAACGCTCGTCGCGATCGAATTCGGGAAGGATCAGCGCAAACGAACCCTCGGGGAGCGCATAAGCCCCGCTGTTTTTTCCAAAGCCGCGCATGTAAAGGATTCGGCAGAGCGCGATCATTGAATGCATCGTGTCAAAAATGCAGACCGACGCGTCGTTTTCCTTGATTCCGCTCGAAAGAGCGACGCGCGTGACGAACATCTCGCAGCCTCCCCCTCTCGAGGGAAAGACCTGAACAAGAAGCCGTCCGCTTTCTATATCGAAGCCGCAATCATTGTGCGCCATCTCAAGCACAGGCTTGAACCCGCGCCTAAGCGCACTCTCACCATCGCATTCGATATTGTATTTTTTCATATCTTCGGCGCTCAACATTATCTTGAGCTTCGAATTGCTTATAAGTATAAGTTCCATAATAACCTCGCAAAAAATTCGTTACACTATAATTATAATCTATTTTGCGACGAAATGTAACCCCTAAATTTAAGGAAAAAGGGGTAAAAGTAACTAGTTGCCGGTTGAAGGGAAATTTCCGTAAACGGAAATTCATTTCATAAAAAAATCACTCGAAAATAAGCAATTCTCGAGTGATTTTCAATTTTGTTGTTAAAAGCTCAATCTGAACCAAATCAGATTCAAGCTAACCGGAGCTATAGAAATGATTTTCGAGCACAGCAAGAAAATCTTCCTTCAACCAGCAACTTAAAAGAGCTTATACTTTCCTTCCGCGCCCGCTCTCTTCTCTATTCCCGCGGTGAGGTCGGGGAACGCTACGGGTGCGCCGCCGTTCTTTATCGACTGCTCGGACAAGGGAGTGACTGCCATGAAGATGGCGGAGTCATAGATATCTATCGGAACGGGTGTGCCGTCTCTTACTGCGGAGATAAAGGAATCGAGAACGAGGAAGTCCATTCCGCCGTGGCCCTTCTTGATGCCTGCGTCGAGGTAGTCACGCCAGAGCTTGGGCATATACTTCTTTTCGTATTCCTCATAGTTACCCCAGAAATTCTTCCACTTGAAGTGGTCGCTTTCCTTGTGGTCGGCGTCGCTGAAGACCGACATATTATCCTGCGAGAACCAAGCCTTTGTGCCGTGGATCTCAAGTCCGCGCGAATAGGGACGGGGCAGGGTCGTGTCAAGGGTCAGGCGGACGGTCTGACCGAATTCGGTGGTAAGAATGGTGGTAACGATGTCGCCCTGCGCCCACTTGCCGTCGGCGAAGGTCTGGTCGCGGTCGGGGTGATTCTTGATGTAAACGTCAAGTCCCGCACTCTTGGAGGAGAAGGAGGAAAGGCTTGTAAACTTGTTGCCGTGACCGATGCCGAGAAGCACGTTGAGCGGGCCAAGCTCGTGGGTGGGGTAGTTCTCGCAGCAGCGGTTACGGTAGTTGCGGAGGCGGTAATGGCGGTTTACAACGCCCATCGAAACCTCCTCGCGGAGGTCGTGGTTGTAGCCGCCGCAAAGGTGGACGATCTCGCCGAAGAAATTGTCCTCGTTCATCGCGTAAAGAGTCTGCTCAACTCTGCCGTAACAGCAGTTTTCAAGCATCATAGCGGGAGTTCCTGTCTCGCGGTGAGCCTCGCAAAGCTGAATACATTCGTCGATGGTATAAGCACCGCCGACCTCAAATGCGACGGGCTTGCCCGCCTTCATCGAAGCAACAGCCGCGGGAACGTGGTTTTCCCAAGCCGAGAAGACGAAAACCATCTCAACGTCGGGCGAGGCGATGAGCTCCTCATAATTCTGATAGATCTTGGGATCGTGTCCGAGGGGCGCGATCTTTTCCTTCATCTCGTCACATCTGTCAAGATATTCGTCGCAGATTGCGGTGATAATACAGTTTTCATGCTCCGCAACGAGGGTGCCCATGGGCTTTCCTCGGTTACCGAGTCCGATAATTCCAACCTTGATCTTTTCCATGGTTTTATACTCCCAGATACATTAAAATGAGTTCAACGGTTGCCATAAGCGCGTCAGCGTGGGTACGCTCCATGCCGTGAGAAGCGTGAACACCGGGGCCGATCAGCGCGCCGGGAACGTCGTGTCCCGCACGCCACATAGCTCCAACGTCGGAGCCGTAATAGGGGTAGAGATCAACACAGTAAGGAAGCTCTGCCGCCTTTGCCATATCGATCAGCTTCGAAGTCAATTCATAGTCATAGGGACCGCCCGCGTCCTTGGCGCAGATCGAAAGGGTGTGCTCGTCGCACTTGAGGTCCTTGCCGATGCAGCCCATATCAACGGCAAGCATCGATTCGAGTCCCGCGGGAACGAAAGCCGCGCCGTGGCCGACCTCCTCGTACATAGAAATGAGGAACTTGATATCCTTTTCGGGAACGAGACCTGCGTCCTTCATGATCTTGAAGGCGGTGAGAATGCAAGCAACGCTTGCCTTGTCGTCGATGAAGCGGGATTTGAGATATCCGCTCTCTGTCACAACGGTCTTGGGATCGAAGCATATGTAGTCGCCGTTTTCAATGCCGAGCGCACGGGTATCAGCCGCGCTCTTTACGTTCTCGTCGAGGCGAACGTACATATTGTCTGCGTCGCGCGCACGACTTCTCGCATCCGAATAAACGTGAACCGAAGGGGAACGGGAAAGGATTGTGCCCGTGTATCTCTTGCCCTCGCGGGTGATGACGAAGCAGTATTCGCCGTCAAGCGAGTTGCAAAGGACTCCGCCGACGGGTGCGAAATTGAGATCGCCGTTTCCGTCGATCGAGCGAACCATAGCGCCGAGAGTGTCGCAGTGTGCCGCAATGCCGAGCGAGGACGAGTGATCCTTGCCCCCGTATGTCATAAGGAAGCAGCTCTTCTTGGTAGCCTCAAAGCCAAGCTCCTGCTCCTGTGCAATATCAGCGAGCAGCGAGGCGATCTCGCGCGAGTATCCGCTCGGCGAGGGAACGTCCATAAGGCGCTTCACCGTGTCAAAACAATATGATAGGTATTTTTCTCTGTCGAATTTCATTTTGTTCTCCTTTATTCAAGTTCACAAATTTTTCTGATTATATGGCCTGCCATAATAAGTCCAACCGCGCCCGGCACGAAAGAAAGGCTTCCGGGCGTGTTTCTGCCGTTTTCGCTTTCAAGCCCCTGCGCCTTCATCGGCTCCTCGTCCGACCAGACGACGTCAAGCTTTTTGATGCCCTTTTCCTTCATCTTCTTGCGCATTATCTTCGCAAGCGGGCAGACGCTTGTTTTGCTTATGTCGGAAATGCGGAATCGCTCGGGATAAAGCTTGTTTCCCGCGCCCATCGAGGCGATAACGGGAACTCCCGCCGCATCGGCGCGGCATATCAGCTCCACCTTCGCCGCAACGGTGTCGACCGCATCGGCAATGAAATCGAACTGCGAGAGGTCAATCTCATCGGCATTTTCGGGCAGATAAAAGAGGTTGACGGGATGCACACGGCATTCGGGATTGATCGAAAGAATTCGCTCCGCCATAGCATCAGCTTTCGGTCTGCCGACTGTATCCTGCGTCGCGATTATCTGGCGGTTTACGTTTGAGGTCGAAACCGTGTCGCCGTCGATAACGGTCAGCTCTCCGACCCCCGCGCGCGCAAGTGCCTCGCAAAGATGTCCGCCAACGCCGCCAAGTCCAAAGACCGCAACGTGCGCCGAACGAAGTCTGTTCACACCGTCCTCGCCAAGCAACGCCCGCGTACGTGTATCGTCAAGTTGCATTCTGTCACCTCGATTGATTAATTGATATAATTCTACCACAATTTACACAAATATGCAATAGAAAATTCAAAAGAGCGCGGCAATCTGCAAAAAAATCTTTACAAGAGGGAAAAAATGGTGTATAATTATTCTGTATAAATATAAAATAATATTTTGAGGTGATAAAATGCAAAATATTGATATGACCGAACGCCGGATCGACGGGCGCGAGGTCTATTCGGGCAAGATATTGCACGTAATGGTCGACAAGGTCGAGCTTCCCAACGGAAACACGGCGACACGCGAATACGTCGGTCATCCGGGTGCGGTCTGCGTTGTGCCGATAAACGAAAAAGGAGAGATCCTCTGCGTTCGCCAATACCGCTACACTCACGGGCGCGTTTTTCTTGAGATCCCCGCGGGCAAGCTTGAGCCCGGTGAGGCCGACCGCCCCGCGGCGGCTCTGCGCGAGCTGCGCGAAGAAACCGGCGCACGATGTGAAACCTTAACCTACATCGGCGACTTCATTCCCTCCCCTGCAATTCTCGGCGAGGTAATCTCGATGTATATCGCCGAGGGTCTTTCGATGGGCGAAACCGACCCTGACGACGACGAATTCATCGACGTTGAAGCCATCCCCCTCGAAAAGCTCGCCGAAATGTGCGTCTCCGGCGAAATAACCGACGGCAAAACAATCGCGGCAGTGCTGAAAGCGAAATATATTTTGGATAAACGGAAAGAGCTTTAATAAAAAAGCAACGGATTGTCGTCACTCCCTATATTGCGAGGAGGCAGGTACAACATAATACAGAATACTTTGTTCGCACTTATATATCAGCCTTCCCCGGCGGGAGAAGGTGGCAGCCGAAGGCTGACAAATGAGGCGCCTTATAAGATATTGTTTTTCGAGCGAAGCGAGAAAATCTTCCCGCATTGACCAATTAAAACAGTACTATTAAAATCAAATTTGGCAAACCTCTTTCGCATTGTATTACTTTGCAATCTATATTCAGAACAAATTATTTAGTAAGCTATGTTTTGGAAGATTTTCGCTGACGCGAAAAACGGTATCTTATTAGGCGCCTCATCCGACTCGCAAGCGAGCCACCTTCCCCCGCCGGGGAAGGCTGATTTTAAAAGTGCTAACATATCTTCCTAAGCTTCGTATCAAATGTGTTAAAATTAAATATTCAAATAAAAAACCAACCAAGGAGTCCAAAAATGAAACTGAATTACAAGCGCACGCTTTGCGTGGGATTCGCATTTTTCCTCATCTGTGCCTTTTGGCAGGCTTATGACACCATCGTTCCCAAGATTCTGACCGACCGCTTCGGTATGTCGCAGTTCTGGTCGGGCGCGATCATGGCGATCGACAATATCCTCGCGCTCTTCCTCCTCCCCCTCTTCGGCATCCTTTCGGATAAGACAAAATCAAAGCTCGGACGCCGCACACCCTTCATCATCGTCGGCACTCTGATCGCGGCGGCAGCGCTCATCTCGCTCTCCTTCGTTGATTCGATGCAGCTTGACCGCCTCGGCAATATCGCCGACATCAACTCTGAGGAAGCACGCGCCGTTCTTTACGATTACGACTACGGCTCTCCCCTCGCAACGCCCGACGGTGTTGAATACACCCTCTCGGACGAATTCTCACGCGAGGACTTTATGAAGATCCCCGCGACACTTGAGAACGGTAAGGCTAACCCCGACTATACCAATTTCGTTGTTCCCGCGCGCTCGGCTTATATCGCAACCGAGATCGTCGGCAAAGATCCTTCCGCGCTGATAACGTTTATTGCTGTTCTGTTCGTGCTCTTGCTCTCAATGGCAACCTTCCGCACGCCCGCAGTTGCGCTGATGCCCGACGTTACGCCGAGACCTCTCCGCTCGAAGGCTAATGCCGTCATCAACCTGATGGGCACAATCGGCGGAAGCCTTATCCTCGGACTCGGAATGATACTCGCCACAGGTTCGACAAAGAACACTTATATGCCCTACACGGGATATTTCTGCATAGTTGCGGGAATTATGCTTGTCAGCCTTGTTATATTCCTTTCCACCGTCCGCGAACGTAAATTCGTTGCGGAAATGGAAGAAATCAGCCGTAAGAACGCCATCGAAGAAGGCAACGACGAGGACGAAGCATCCGGAAGCCGCAAGCTTTCGGGCGCGGAAAGACTCTCGCTCATCCTCCTTCTCGCATCGGTCGTTCTCTGGTTCTTCGGCTACAATGCCGTAACAAGCAAATACTCGGTCTATGCGGGCAGAGTTCTCCAGCTTGACTACAACTCCACCCTTCTCGTTGCAAACATCGCCGCTCTTATCGCATACCTCCCTGTCGGTATGATCGCAACCAAGGTCGGCAGAAAGAAGACTATCCTTGCGGGCGTTATTATGCTCTCGGGCGCGTTCCTCACCGCCTCCTTCCTTGACGCGGGAACTCCCCTTCCCGTTATGATGATCCTTTTCGCCATCGCGGGTATCGGATGGGCAACCATCAACGTCAACTCCTTCCCCATGGTCGTCGAGCTTGCACGCGGCGGAAACGTCGGTAAATACACCGGCTTCTATTACACCGCAAGCATGGCGGCACAGACCCTCACCCCCGTCGTCTCCGGTTTCCTCATGGACAGCTTCGGACTCAAGATCCTCTTCCCCTACGCCGCTATCTTCGCTGCAGGCGCATTCATCACAATGCTCTTCGTCCGTCACGGCGACTCCAAACCCACGAAATGAGGTAAAT
>JAZORB010000052.1:0-7775 GCA_045656385.1 Eubacteriales bacterium
CTCGAACAGATTTCCAAGAGTGACAACTCCCTCCGAATCGAGGCAACAGGGCACAACGCTTCCGTCGACAAGCACTCCGAACTGATCGCGCAGACCGTGGCAGAAGCAATCGCCGCTCTCGCCTATCGAGGGCGCGCCGAGATCGGGCCAGTCGAATCGGTCACCAAACTCGAGAAAAAGGCGCGAATGCAAGCGGTAGCTGTCGCCGCCACGCATCGGCTTCCATTCCTCGGGGAATTTTTCGTGCAGGCGGGCAAGTACCGCCTCGTTTGTCTTTTCATCCTCCGAGCCGAGGTTCCAAAGGCGAAGAACGGTGTATATCCCCTTCTCCGAGGCGCGAAGAGCGAAATCCGCGCAGTTGTCAAGATATGCTTCATCCGCAAAAGCGGGATTTGCGGCAGGCGCATGGAGCGAGATGCTGATCTTGTAAAACGGCGCAGCAAGCAGCTCCTCGCCGCATTTGGTAAGCAGAGAGCCATTCGTGGTCAGCATTGGCAAAAAGCCCTTTTCTCTCGCTTTTCTAACAAATTCCGGCAAGAGCGGATGCAGAGTCGGCTCGCCCATGAGATGAAAGAAGAGATATTCGACCTTGCCGAGCAGGCGGTCAGTCAGTGTATCAAATTCCTCCGCGCTCATAAACCTCTTTTCCCTTTTCGTTTTGTGGCAAAAAGAGCATGAAAGGTTGCAGACGTTTGTGATCTCAAGATATGCCTTGTTGATCATCAGTATCTTTCCCTGAGCTGGGTGCTCGCGTGATTCATCGGCAGACCGTCGCGGTAGAGATGCGAATCGTTCGAGAGGGTCATAACGCGTGCGCGCGCATAGCCATCGAAGCTCCATGTGTGTCCCTCATCGAAAAGTATCGCGGTCAGGCCGGTATGCTTCATCTCAAAATGTGTAGAATAATAGGGGAACGGAATGTCGAGTAGCTCGCTCATGAACATCTTGCCAGCGCCTTCGTGAGCAAAGAGAGCGATGCGCTTGTCCTTGACGTCCTTGGTGACCTTATACATTCCCCTCTCGCGATCGTGCTCGAGTCCGAGCGAGGCGAGCCACTCGTCAAGATGGGTTCCCATGCGCTTGCAGGCTGTGCCGAGATCGAATTCCGCAAGGGCGGGATGCTCGTGCCAGCTATCACCCATCGATCTGACCTCGCGGGAGGCAAGGATCTGCGAATAAACGGGATTTGCCCAACACCAGGTCTTGGTTTTTTCGTCGACGGGCAATGCCATTTCGCGGAAGGCGAGATTTTCGTGCATCCAATCAAGCAGTATGGGCTCCTTGCCGATCAGCTCGCAGGTCGGCTTTGCCGTCTGCATGGCACGGGTCGAGGTCGAGGCATAGATCTCGTCAACGCCGAAAAGAGCAAGACGCTTTGCAACCGACTCCGCCTGGCGGTGTCCGAGAGGCGTGAGCTGGTCGGGGCTGTAGATCGGGTCTCCGTGGCGAACGTAAAAAAGTATCATGATTATCTCCTGTCAATTATTTCAACTTCACAAACGTCGGGGGCGCAGAGCGAGAAGGAACAGCCTGCGATCTCGGTTTGATAAAGATATTCATCGAGATCAAATATGCAGAACTCGGAAAAATCACCGTCTATTCCCTGCCCAGTCAGCTTGACGTAAGCTTCCTTTGCCGTCCAGATATTATAAAACGCGGAAACTGTATCGGCGTCGAGCGCATCGATCTCGTCAGGGTGGAAAAAGCGGCGCGCGATCTTTCGGCAACGCTCCTCTTCATCGGTGCGGTTCTTGTATTCCTGAATATCAATGCCAATCGGCTCATCTGAAAAAGCGCAGGCAAAAATATCGCCGCTGTGGCTTACCGAGAAATGTATAGAGTTAAGACTTAAAAAATACGGCTTGCCTCTTTCGGTTCGCGCGATAATGAGATCGCCTTCGGGAATTCCCGAAAGGCGGCAATAATCCCGAGCAAGCACGCGCACCGCCTCATCGGTAGTCATCTCATCACACTTTTTCATAAGGAATAAATATACCATTTTCTCCTCCGCGCAATAATTATCATCATATTATACCATATTTTGCGCCCCATTTCAAGGCTTTTAACAAAATACCAAGCGGGCGCTTGCGCGCCCGCTTGGTTTCATTCAAAAGCTTTCTTTAGTTCTTGCCCTGAAGGTCGTTCTCGTACTTCTCGACCATCTTCTTAACCATCTGGCCGCCGATAGAGCCTGCCTGACGTGCGGTGAGGTCGCCGTTGTAGCCCTGGTTGAGGGTTACGCCTACTTCGTTAGCTGCTTCGTTCTTAAACTGCTCAAGAGCCTTCTTTGCATTCTTGTTAGCCATTTTGAAATTCTCCTTATGCTTATAGCATTAACATCTTTTTGGGGTGCAATCGCTCGCGAAAGACTGTTTCGGTGCTTTTTAGCTCCGATATGCGTGCGAATGCGGATCTATATTAATTGAGCCCGCATGCCGCACAGAGCATAAGTTCGATCACTCACCGTTCTTCGCGCCGGCGACTTGCGTTCTCTGCTAATATTGTTTACCGTCTTCGTTTTTATATGAATTCCTTTTTTTGTGAAAAAAGCATCCACACCTTTCGGTGTGAATGCTTTTATTTTGAATTAATTCGATAAAGGTTGCTTGCCCGATATATGAAACAGTATTGCAACAGAATCCAAGACCGTTATGCTTCCGTCGCCGTTGACGTCAAGCGCATTTTTGTCATCAACGACACGGACGTTTTCTCCGACTATGTATCTGTTAAGCACGTCGGCATCACGGCTCTCGATTCTTCCGTTGCCGTCAACGTCACCCGGAATGTATTTTGCATACAGAACAAGATCGCCCGTCAGCTTGACCTCGTTCCCAACGCGGACGCCTTCCGCGGTATACCAACCCGCAAAGACGTATCCCTTGATCGGGGCGGGAGCGGATACCTCTTCAACGTTCAACACGGTACCGAAATCAGCTTGGACTGCTTTAAGCAGTGTGCTTCCGTTCATAAACTTCACGGTGACCAACCTCACGCTTCCGCAAGGACAGCTCTGCTCGCCAAAAAGATGCGTTACATTATCATTCTTGAGAGCACCGCAGCAAGCATAGAGCTCATCATGCGTTGCCTTCGTAACGTCAGCATAAGCTATCTGCGCCGACTCATGATTCTTGGCGTCATAAGCGCCATATGAAGCTCCGCATTCGGCACAGCTTGCAAGCGTTTTGCAGGTTGCTTTGCCGCCGCTGTGAAGACCTATGCTATCCGCGCCGCAGAGATCGCACTTGTGGTCAGAATCGCCCGAAACGTCCGAGCATCGCTCTGTTCCGACAACGGCACCGCAACACTTATTCTTCTTTGTGTGGTTACCGCCGTTATTGCTTATATAGGTAAACTCATTCGAGGTATGCCTTGTCACCTGCTTATAGGTTGCCGTATATTCGGTATTTCCGACGACCGCAGAGAACTTTTTGTCCCATCCGGTGAAGTCAAATGCCGTGCATCCGTCCGCAGCCTTATCGGTCGATCCCTTGAATTCGGGGAGCGCGCCGTATTCATAGCTTTCCGAGGTCTTGACACCGCCAACGTTCCAGACCACGGTGTATTTATTCTTGGTCGCGGTATAGGTTGCGGTATAGGTCGCATCAGCCACTGCAGGAACAATAGCGGGACTCCAACCTGCGAATGCATAAGAATATTCGGCATTCGAAAGCTTCGTCGGCGCGGCATAAGAAGGCATCTTTCCGTGCTCGACCACGGTGACGTCGATTATGCTTCCGTCATCGTTCTTCCAAGTGATAGAATAGCTCTTAGACTTTTCTGTGAAGGTCGCAGTATAGGTCACGTCACAGCTTACACCCGAGATCTGCGGATTCCAGCCCGCGAACACATAAGTTTTATCATCTGTTGAGGGCTTTGTCGGAGTTTTGCCGTCATATCTGGGCAGATCGCCGTGTTCGACGCCAATATCGGTTTCGAGCACGCTGCCGTCCCAGTTCAGCCACACTACCGTAAATTTCTTGATCGACTCGGTGAAGTTGGCAATATAAGTAGCATTCCCCGTTACCTTCTCTATCTTCGGCAACCAGCCGACAAAGGTATAATCATACTGCTTGTCGTCGATCTTTGTCGGTGTCTTTCCGTTATAGGACGGCATCGATCCGTATTCGACCTCGGAAACCTGCAGCTCTGTGCCGTCATAATTCAGGAATTTTACGGTATATTTTCTTCGCACGGCATCATACTGAGCGGTATACGTAGCATCGCCGTCAGCCGGCTTTAGTTCGGGGATCCAGCTGTTGGTGAAAAGATACGAAAATTCAGCCGTGCTATCCTTTGTTGGAACCTCCATCGGCGGAAGCGCGGGAATTGTGCCGTGCTCTACTGTCGTAACTATATCGTAATCGTTGATAATACCGTCCGCATTGATGTCCCAACTGATGGTATAGGTTGCTTTCTTCCATCTTGCCGTAAGGGTGATGTTCTGCGCGGGCATTGTAGTGGGAACACCTTTATCCCAGCCCTCGAACACGTATCCCTCTTTTGTCGGATGCTCGGGCGGAACGACCGCGGTGCCGTAGGCTTGCGTGATAGGAGCCACCGCGCTTCCTCCCGCGGAATCAAACGTGATGGTGTACTGACCGATCGCAAATAACTCTCGGTACTCAAGATTCTCCGCGCCCATAATTGAGCTTACAGGGTCGGCAATACCGTCATATTTACCGTCCTTCTTGAGATCCCACCCTACGAAGGTATATCCCGTTTTGACAGGGGTTATTGAAATGCCGTAAGGAGAACCGTACTTTTCCGTGACAGCTTCAATTATCTCATCATTTTCGTTATAGAAAATCACGGTGTATTTATTCGCTTCCCATATTGAAACGTACGCCACGCTCTCGTTGCCCATAACCGAGATAACAGCATCTTTAAAGCCGTCTCCCGCGCCGTTTGCGCCAATCAAGTCCCATCCGATGAAGGTGTAGCCGAGTGTTTCAGCAAGCAGAGGAGGAGTTATTGCTTCGCCGACGGCATAACTCTGCTCGTAAACCTTGCCTCCGTCCTTGAAGGTAACGGTTTTTCCGAGATTCCAAATTGCCGTGTAGGCTTCATCCACTCCCGCAGGAGCAGATTCGTTTTTCTTCCATCCGGCGAAATCATATCCTCTTTTCGTCGGTGCTTGATATTTATCTGCGCTGTCGTTGTGATTTAACGTTACAGTTTTGCTTCCGTTCGAGCCATCGCTCCATCTTCCGCCGTTCGGATCAAAGCTGACGTTCTTTATTGCAAGCTCCCACTTAGCGGTTATGGTAATGTTCTCGGGCGGCATCGTCGAGGGGATCTCTTTGTCCCAACCGATGAATTTGTATCCGTCCCTTACAGGATCGGACGGACGAGCGATCTCTGTTCCGTAGCCTTGAGTAATCGGAGCAATTTCGTTTCCGCCTGCAGTATCGAAGGTTACCGTGTAAAGATTGACGTTCCACTTTGCCTTGACAGTTAGATTTTCCGCAGGCATGGTTGCGGGAATTTCGCGATCCCAACCCGCAAAGGTGTGATACGCCTTCTCGGGATCCGAGGGTGCGCTCACGGGCGTTCCGTAATCCTGCGTTATTGATTTAATATCCGTTCCGCCGTCGGTATCAAAGGTGATCGTATATTGATTGACTGTCCACTTTGCTTTGAGAGTAATATTCTCCGCGGGCATGGTTTCGGGGATCTCCCCGTCCCAACCTGCGAAGGCATATCCCGTCTTCGTCGGGTTTGATGGCAGAGTTACCGCACCGCCGTAAGCAATCGTGATCGGATCAATCTTGCTTCCTCCGTCCGTGTCGAAGGTTATTGTATAGTTATTGCTACGCCACCGCGCAGTTATGGTAAGATCCTTTGCGGGCATAGTCTGCGGAATGTTTATATCCCATCCGTCAAACTCACAGCCTACTTTTGTTGGATGCTTGGGCGGCGTGACCATTGTGCCGTAATCCTGTGTAATCGGATCGATCGGGGTTCCGCCTGTCGTATCAAATGTAATTGTGTACCGATTGATGATGAACAACTCGCGATATTCAAGATTATCCCGCGCAGTTAAGCTTACTGCATCCGCAACACCATCATATTCCCCATTCTTCGCAAGATCCCAACCTACGAAGGTGTACCCTGTCTTGGCGGGATTTTCGGGGACGCTCACAGCAGATCCGTAGTCGTATTCCATCGCTTCAATCAAATTCCCGCTCTCGCTGAAGAATTTGACCGTATAGCGCTTTGCTTTCCATATAGCAACGTAAGTTGCGCTTTCGCTGCCCATAACCGAGATCACGGAATCCTTCAATCCGTCTCCGACGCCGTTTGCATCAAGCTTATCCCAGCCAACGAAAGTATATCCAACTATTTCGCCGATCTGCGGGAGCAATATCGCTTCGCCAACGGCATAACTCTGTTCATAAACAGTGTCGCCATCCTTGAAAGTAATGGTCTTACCTGTATTCCATATTGCAATATAGGATTCATCTGCGCCGGGAACAGGTGTTGCACTCTTCTGCCAACCGCCGAAGTCATAGCCTTCTTTTGTGGGCGCTTGAATATTATCAATTTTTTCGCTGAAGCTCAACGAAAAAGTCTTGCTCTCGCCCGAGCCATCGCCCCATTTTCCGCCGTTCGGGTCAAAGCTTACCTTCATTGTCGCCTCTTCCCATTTTGCTGTTACGGTAATATTTTCAGCAGGCATAGTCGAAGGGATCTCTCTGTCCCAAGCGACAAAATTATATCCTTCTTTTGTTGGATTTGACGGGGGAGTTACAGCGGTGCCATAATCTTGCTTGATGGGAGCAATCGGCGTGCCGCCGTCGGTTTCAAAAGTAATAACATATTGGTTTACAGTCCAGCATACTCCGTCTATAACAACCTCTTGCTCGGTAGCAAGCCAATTCGCCCCTTCTGTCACGCTGACCGAAGCAGAATAAGTCTTCACAGTCTCACCCGCGCTGTTCTTCGAATCGCCGAGAAAAGAAAGGCTGATATTGATATTGGCAGGATCAACCTTGCCGCTTCCGTCCGTGGTAGACCATGATGCGGTAACTGCGCTCTTTACAGCATTTTCAAACTGCGATTCGGTGTCGAACTTACCGAAATCCTTATCCACAAGCTCGTCCACTTGTGCAGGCTTGCGCGGATCGGCAGGCTCGGTTTCCGGTGCTACATACATATTAATTCTTAAGCAATCCGAAATACTTGAGGGCCAAAACCTTTCTGCAGCAAAATATATATCAGCATAACCGCCTTTAGTGAATTTTATAACGTATTCCGCGTCTGCTACGACTTCGATACCATAATCGCTCCACACTTCCCCCACCGTATCGGGATGTTCATAAGCAAATTTGTAAGTATCGGAAACAGTGGGACCGAAGTAGTTAAAGAGCTCAATTAATCCCCTACCCGATATTCTGTTATTATAAATAATAAACGTGTTCTCATTGATCTGTTCCCAACCGTTCCCGGATGAAAAAGACGCAAAAACACCAACAAAATTTGTTGGTATCATACTGAATAACAAAGCCAAGAAAATTATCAGAGACAGCGCTCTTTTAACAGCATTTTTCATTTTATTTTCCTACATTAATATAATTTCAGATATGTCAGCTTGGTAATATAGCTCCGCAAGCATTTTGCGGAGCTATATTACCAAGCTGACCCGCCAAAAGCGGGTCAGCGAAATAGGAATTAATTAGTTCTCTTCTCTCTTCTTGAAGCTGAATACAGCAACGCCAAGGGTAGCGATTACTGCAACTGCTGCTACGTAGAGAACAGTAGCGTCACCTGTGGGC
>JAZORB010000053.1:0-2217 GCA_045656385.1 Eubacteriales bacterium
TATGTGATGTCGCAGGCATACTGACGGCGCTTCTCGGCGGCGGACATCTGCTTGAGAACGACACCCGTCTTGAGTCCGAGGAATTCATATATTCTGCCCATCTCGTTCGAGTCGCGGAATGCGAGATAGTCGTTTACGGTAACAACGTGCACGCCCTTGCCCGTCAGCGCATTGAGGTAGGAGGGCATGGTTGCAACGAGGGTCTTACCTTCACCCGTCTTCATCTCGGAAATTCTGCCCTGATGAAGCAGGATTCCGCCGAGGATCTGAACGTAGAAGGGACGCTTGCCGAGGATTCTGTCAGCAGTCTCGCGGACAGCCGCGAATGCATCGGGGAGAATGTCGTTGAGTGTCTCACCCGCATCAAGGCGTGCGCGAAGCACCTCGCTTGTTGCGCGGAGTTCTTCTTCGCTCATAGCACGGTACTTGTCCGCCAGAGCCTCAACCGAATCCGCGATCGGCTTTATCTTTTTGATCTCTCTTTTGCTGTAATCTCCGAAGAGTAATGTTTCAAGTTTCATATCAAAATCCTTATCAAGTTATTTTTTCGATAGACATATTCAGTTTATTATACAACATTTTCGGAGAAAATACCATAGGGAAATGTAAATTTTATTGACAAAAACACAAATATGTATTAAAATATATATATCAAAAGCACGGAGGCAAAAATGTCAAAAGTTTTACTCGGAATGAGCGGTGGCGTTGACAGCTCGACTGCGGCAGCACTTCTTTTGCGCGCGGGACACGAGGTCACGGGCGCAACGCTCGTCATGCACGAAATACACGAACACGACGCCGCGGCGGCAAAAGCTGTTGCGGAAACTATCGGCATCCCGCACTTGACCGTCGATATGCGCGAGGATTTTGAAAGCTTCGTCCTTTCGCCATTCGTTTCGGAATACGAAAAAGGCAGAACACCCAACCCTTGTGTGCTCTGCAACGGATATATCAAATTTCCCGCACTCCTCAAAACAGCCGACAGTCTTGGCTGTGAATACATCGCCACGGGACATTACGCCGCCATCGGCAGCCGCGACGGGCATCCCGTCATCACCGCCGCTACCGACAAAGCGAAGGATCAAAGTTACTTTCTTTATATGCTCGGCGAGGACATCCTCTCGCGCCTTCTCTTCCCGCTTTCGGGAATGACCAAGCCCGAGATCCGCGCCATTGCGGAAAGCCTCGGCCTTCCCACGGCATCCTCGCCCGACAGCCAGGACATCTGCTTTATCAAGGACATTTCCTGCGCCGATTTTGTGGCAAGCCGTTCTTTGGGAGAGATCAAGCTTGGCAATTTCATTGACACCTCGGGTAAAATACTCGGCAAGCACCGCGGAATCAGCGCATACACGGTCGGTCAGCGAAAGGGGCTTGGAATTGCTTCGAGTGCGCCGCTCTACGTCAGCCACATCGATGCAGAAAGCTGCAATATCATCCTCTGCCGCGAAAACGAGCTTTACAGAACGCGAGTTTACGCCGAAAATTGCAGATACTTTGCAGGTGATCTGCCAAGAACTCCCTTCGAGGCAAACGTTAGCCTGCGATATACAAAAAAGCCGGGCAGAGCAACTGTGTCGGCAATCTCGGACGATAAAGTCCTGATCGAATTTACCGAGCCGCAAAGAGCGCCCGCGCCGGGGCAATCCGCCGTGTTCTTCGACGGCGACGACCTTCTCGGTGGCGGAATAATTTCATACTCCGAATAAAAAAACGCAAGGCTTTTTGCCTTGCGTTTTTTATTCGATCTGATTACGAAGCGGAGTAAGCCTCGCCCTTTACGAGGAAGATCTCAACAACGTCATTGTGGTTGAGAGCAAGCTCGCTGTAATCCTTGACCTCAGTGCCGTTAACGGTTACCTTGAACTCGATCGGAACGAAGGTACCATCCTTCTGCTCGAGCTGCTCAGACTCGATGGTATCGCCGTCAAAGGTGAACTTCATAAACTTACCGGTGATATCAAGCTCGTAGGTTGCGGTTCTGTCTTCGCAGAGAGCTGCAACTGCCTGCATGAGGGTAGTGCCGGGCTCGATGCGGAAATCAGCACCGGTCTTGATGAAGTAAACGCCAAGCTCGCCTTCCTCTGCGGGAAGATCTCTGATATTGATATCAACGCGGAGACCGTCGGTGGTATCGTTGGGATCGATAGTGCCCTCATCGTTACCCTTGCCGCCCTCTTCGCAAGCAAAGAGACACATGGGGAGCGCGAGAAGCGC
>JAZORB010000054.1:0-3908 GCA_045656385.1 Eubacteriales bacterium
GAAAGAACCGTGATGACAAGCGAGAGGATCGTCGAAACGACACCGACGTATACGGTGTTCATAAAGAGCTTGCCCAGATTTGCCGCGGTAAATGCTTCAATATAGTTGCCCCACATAATATTCTGCGGAAAGAGAGTGGGAATGGGCAAACGGTACTCGACCGTGCTCTTGAGGGAGGAGATTATCATCCAATAAAAGGGGAAAACGATGATAAGCGCCATGGTGCAGAGGAATGCATAAAGAAGGATCTGAACGATGACCTTTGTGATCTTCTGGGTCACGGTGACCTTCTGCATATCCTTTTCGTGCATTGTGGTCATAATCTTTTTATCAGCCATATCGCACCTCCATCAATAATGAGTCTTCTTTTTGCTGACGTACATATTGATCATCGTAACGACGAATATGATGGCAAAAAGAATGAGCGCGGCTGCACTAGCGCGGCCTTCCTGATTTCCGAGGGCGTCATAGATATAACCGACCATGGTGTTGAGCGATTCTCCGCCGACAGCCTGCATATCGTCGCCGAAGATACCGACAATGCTCGAATATTCCTTGAATCCGCCGATAAAGCCGGTGATAACAACATAGGCGATCATGGGGGAAAGGAGCGGAACGGTGATCTTGGTGAACACGCGCAGACGAGGGGTGGAGTCGATCTTCGCGGCGTCATAATACTGCTTGTTTACACTCTGCAGACCGCCGAGAAGAATGAGAATCTTAAAGGGAAGCGCATTCCATACGATATAGATAACGAGAACGGCAATGTTCTGCCAATAACCCGAGCCTGCGTTGATCCAGTTGATGGGATCCGCACCGAAAACACCGAGAATGTTATTGATAATACCGTATGAGGGATTGGTGGTTCCGAAGCCGACAATGTTGAACATAGCCTCGAATACCATTCCGATAGCGATAGAATTGGTTACGTAAGGGAGGAAGAAGATGGTCTGCAGGAATCTCTGAAGCGGCTTGATAGCATTCAGGCAGACCGCGATTACAAGAGCGAGGATGGTCGAGATCGGTACTGTGAGAACCGTCAGGAGCATGGTGTTCTTAAGGCAGTCGATGAATCCGCGGTACTTGATTACCTTTTCGAAATTCTTGATGCCGAAAGTGTTGCCGAGCGTTCCGCCGAGCTCTTTCATTATGCTGTAGTCTTCCCAGAAAGCCATACGGAGAGTGTTAATGATAGGCCAAACTGTGAAAACGAGCAAAAGAGCAACTGCGGGAGCAAGGTAGATCCACGCCTTCCATTCCTCAAATCTGATCTTTTGAAGGAATTTTTTCATATCGGTTTACCTCAGATGCCGCTCTCGGGTGCAGTCTGGTCGCCGAAATAAATTCTTTCCTCGGTTTCGGAATCGAAAATGAATACCTTGTGGGGCTTGAGGTCGAACTTGACGTTCTGTGCGGTTGCGGAGATCTTGTAGTCTGCGTCAACGATCGAGCGGATGGTGGGTGTGAGCATAGCCTCGTTCTTCGAAACGATGCTTACGTCGCGGCCCATTACCTCAATGGAGGAAAGAGAGCAGGTCATTGCGCCGTTTTCCGCGGGGATGAAGCCCTCGGGTCTGATAGCCGCAAATACTTCGCGATCCGCAACACCGGGAACGTCGAGAACTGCTTCTTCGTTGATATAAAGCTTGCCGCCCTTTACGTTTGCCTTGAAAACGTTGATGGGGGGAGTTCCGAGGAACTTGGCAACAAAGAGATTTACGGGGTTGTCGTAAACTGTCTGCGGCTTGCCGATCTGCTGAACAACGCCGAGCTTCATAACGACGATAACGTCGGAGATGGACATAGCCTCCTCCTGGTCGTGGGTTACGAAGATGGTGGTGATGCCGGTCTCGCGCTGGATACGGCGGATCTCTTCACGTGTCTGCAGACGCAGGCGCGCGTCGAGGTTGGAAAGCGGCTCGTCGAGAAGAAGAACGCGGGGCATCTTTACGAGTGCGCGCGCGATGGCAACTCTCTGCTGCTGACCGCCCGAAAGCTCGCTGGGCTTGCGGTCCATAAGATTATCGATCTGCACAAGTCTTGCCGCCTCGAGAGCTCTCTCGAGCATAGTGTTCTTGTCAAGCTTGTCCGCCCCCTTCAGGTTCTGAAGCGGGAAGAGGATGTTCTGCTTAACTGTCATGTGGGGGTAGAGAGCGTAGTTCTGGAATACCAGACCGACGCCTCTGTTTTCGGGAGAAAGAGCTGTTACGTCATCCTCACCGAAGAAGATCTGTCCGCCCGTGGGCTTCTGGAGTCCGCTGATCATATAAAGAGTGGTACTCTTTCCACAGCCGGTAGGACCGAGAAGACCGACAAGCTTACCGTCGGGAATGGTGAAAGTGAGATCGCTTACAGCAACGACCTCTTCGTTTGATTTCTTGTTTCGACTCGGGAAAACCTTAGTCAGATTCTGCAAAACAATTTTCATGATCTTGTAGCATCCTTTTTTATTTGCTTTTTTAAAATTTACGGGATATATTTCTCTCGCGCGGCGTTTTCCGCGTGGAGTTTATTTTTGTAAGCGAGCAATTCCGCCTCGCTCTCAAAAATCATTTGGGAGTTAAGATCGACCGCAACAGTTGCCGCCATCATATCGTGGATAGCGGAATTTGTCCGTGAGGTCGCTACGAGGGCGATCTGAAGTATTGCCATGCCCGCCAGAATGACGGTGCCGGTCATACCGAGATTGCCGAAGATTATCAGTATCAGAATATATGCGGGAAGAATGGTTTCGACGGTGCATTTACCGAGAAGCGTGCGCACAAAGAGCGAAAGCGTCGATACTCTCACGCAATCCTGTCTTACAAGCCCGATGCCGAACACCTTCTTGCCGACTGTCTGTCCGTTTTTCAGTATCATCGGAACGGCAAACTCGAGCAACAGATAGGCAACGAGTATCGAAACCGAGGTTATGATCAGCGCAAGATTGACCGTCATATTGTAAGCCTCAATTGCTTCCTCGTTTTCGTTCATAAGGCGGTTGACGTCCTCATAAACCTTCTGCTCTTCTCTTGAGAGCGCGGCAAATTCATCGGCAGAGATATCAAAATCTATGCCGTATTCAGTCTCGTATTCGTTATAAATCCGGTCAAGAGTCTCCGAATAGCTGTCGTAATCAAGTATTGAAGATAGCGCAAACGCGATGCCCGTGACAAGGATCGTGAGAAGTATAAAATCAAGTATATAGGCGGAAACGCGCTTTAAAATATTAGCCTTTTGCAGATCGCAGATCATTTTTTGCCTCGAATATTTTATATATGGCCGAACAAAGCCATTATATATTATAATATATTTGAAGACAAAAATCAACACCTTTTGAGAATTATTTTAATAAGAAAACTTCCCAGGCAGTTGAAATAGCAGAAAAATTGTGATATAATGTAAGAAAAAACTGTGAGGCGGAAGAAATGTCCGAATTCATCTACAAAAACAATATACCCGATACGCTCGAGAGCGACGTTGTCGTTGTGGGCGGAGGTCCGGCGGGACTTTGTGCGGCTGTTGCCGCGGCAAGAGGAGGCGCAAAGGTCATCCTCGTTGAAAAGAACGCCTTTTGCGGCGGTATGGCAACTGCCGGAATGGTTGCTCCCTTTATGACCTGCTATGATAGCGGTGGCAACAAAATGCTCATCCGCGGTATTTTTGAAGAACTCGTTGAGCGCCTTATTGCCGTCGGCGGCGCAATCCATCCCTCAAAGGTCGAATCCAAGACTGCGTTCACATCTTACATAGACAAGGGCCACGTTCACGTAACTCCCTTTAAAGCCGAAAGCCTTAAGATCGTAGCAGACGAAATGCTCACCGAGGCGGGAGTCAAGATCCTTTACCACACCCAGCTCGTTGACGCCGAAGCCGAGGGCGACTGTGTCACCCGCATCATCATGGCAATCAAAGAAGGACTAAGCTTA
>JAZORB010000055.1:0-11722 GCA_045656385.1 Eubacteriales bacterium
AGACCATGGTTGCAAAGATCGACGAAGAGACCTACCAGGTACAGGTTGTTTCTTGGTACGACAACGAGAACCCCTTCACCAGCCAGATGTTTCGCACCAACAAGTACTTCGCAGAGCTCAACTAATTTTAGTTTACTCAGAAGTGAATATACACCGCTCGGATTTTCCGAGCGTTGTTTTTTATTTTTTGGTTGACTTATTGGTAAATAAATGATATAATAAACTAAAAATCCCCCTTGTGAGGTACAAAAATGATTAAAAAGAAACTATTCTCTGCGATTGCACTTTTGCTCGCGCTTATAACGGTCGTTTCCTGCGGACCGACGACCGCCATCGAGATCCCGGGCATCACAGATTCCCCCTCGGGAGATGATTCCGACGGCCCCGCTATCTTCACCCCCACGATTCCCGAAGGAATTCTTCTTGCGGGTCCCGAAGTCAGCTCAAGCTGTGCGATCATCTATCCCTCGGGAGCGACCAAGATCAAAGCCGAAGCCGAGAACTTTGCGGATTATTTTAAATCCACGATCCCCGGTTCCTCCTTCATCGCCCGCAATCACAGCGAGACTGCAACCGAGGAATATTCGATAATCGTCGAGAATGATCCCACTCTCTCGACCTCCTATTCCATCAAGCTCGACGGCAAGAAAATCACCGTTTCGGGCAAGGACACCGCAAACACCCTCGAGGCTCTTTCTTACCTTAAGCTGACGGCACTGCAGAACGGATATTTTGCCATCCCCGAGGATCTCAACTTCCAATCGGGTGAAGGACCTGCGATACTGACCCAGTATCCCGAAAAGTATTATTACTACGAGGACGTATACACCCCCAAGCTCGAATACACCTTTGACAGCTCCTCCCTCAACGCAGAGGCATCCCGCCTTGTTATCGGCGGAATTGACGTTACAAAGAAGGCAACCTGGCTCAGCGATAAGGTTACCCTCAGCGGCATGACCTTTGACGCGGGAGACCACACCGTTCTTCTCTATCTTGAGGACAAAAACGGCAACGCCGAGGTTCTCGAGACCCTCTTTTCCTGCGGAGAAGCTAACGAAATGAACCTTTACTCGGGCGAGCTCCACGGTCACACCCTCGACTCCGACGGTCAGGGAACCATCGAGGAAGCTTATGCCTACGCCCGCGACGTTGCAAAGCTCGACTTCTTCTCTATCACCGACCACTCGAACTACTTTAAGGGTGAGACCTATCAGGTCACACACGTTAACAACGCCGAAAGCTTCAACGAGCCCGGCGAATTCGTCGCTCTTTACGGTTTTGAACAGACCTACTCGGGCGCAACCTACTACGGACACCTCAATACCATCAACTACGGTCAGTTTACCACCAGATCCACCCTTCTTGAAGACTACTATACCGCTATGACCACCGGCGACAATGCGATAGTAATGTTCAATCACCCCGGATATAAGTGGGGCAACTTCTGCGAATATGAATTCTGGTCCGAGGAATTCGACAAGGTCGTAAACCTTTCCGAGATCAAGGGCAAGTCCTATGATATCGAATACGCCCTCTCGCTCACCAAGGGCTGGCATCTTTCCCCCGTTTACAACGAGGATAACCACCAGAAGGGCTGGGGTAACGTAAGCGAATACTGCGGATACGTCCTCGCCCCCGCGCTTACACGCCAGAACATCGTCGAAGCCTTCCAGAAGAACCGTACCTATACCACAACCGATAAGAGCCTCAAGATCTATTATAAGATCAACGACGAGTGGATGGGCTCGCGCCTCAACAACCCCGATAAGCTCAAGGTCAGCATCACCCTTTCAACAGAAAAAGCGATCGGTCTTGGCACCGTATCCCTCATTGGCGAGGATAACATCGTTGTTGCCAAGCAGAATCTCGGAAGAACCAGGAAATACACTTGGGAATTCGAGATCGACCCCAATTATGATTACTACTACGTCAAGGTCAACTGCGACAGCACATGGTGCGTAACCGCTCCCATCTGGATCGAAAACCGCGATGAGCTCACCGTCACCTCCATCGAGCAGCAGCTCGTGACCAATGGCGTCAGCGGCAAAGACCAGCGCATATTGGCTACCGTGAAGAATTCGGCAAGCACCGATATGACCAATGTAAAGGTCGATTTCTATCTTTCCTCCACCGCGGGCTTTGACATCACCGCAAGCAAACCCGCCGCAACCGTCGAGATAGGAAATATCCGCGCAGGCGAAAGCACAACGGTCTATGCCGATCTGTCTTACGATATAAACCAAAACCGCATCTATGCGATCGCTTCGGGCGAGACCGCAGGCAAGAAATGCGGCGCTGTCAGATACTGTGAGATTTCGAACCTCTATTTCTCCGAGGTATTCCCGATGTCGCGTCAGGGCGGCGGTGCAGTCTATGACTATATCGAGCTCTACAACAACAGCAATCAAACCGTAAACCTCTTCAACTACACCATCCGCTATTATGCAAAGCCGGGTGCCAATGCTACCTCGCTCACCGAAAACACATGGAAGCTGACGGGTACCATTGCGCCTCATTCAACGCTTATTCTCTGGTTTGTTCCCGAGAATAGTAAGCTGAGCGTTTCCGATTTCAACAAGCGTTTCGGCACCTCCCTTGTCGGCGGCAAGGACATCATTATGATCATCGGCAACACACTTCCCGAGAACAATCCCGTACAGCTCGAAATGCTGAACGGAACGAAGGTCATCGCGCGTTGCTGGTATAACTGGGAAGGCGCAAAGGACGTTCTCCCCGACAAAGCGATCGTATTTAACTATCCCACCAATTATACCTGCACGCAGATAGTTAAAAAATCCCGCGTCGGTGCCACCCCCGGCAAGCTCGAGGACGGTCAGATGCCCGAGCAGGTTAAGAAATAAAGCCAAACTGATTTAAGTTTACTTGCAAAAAAGAAACACCGCCCGGAATATCCGGGCGGTGTTTCTTTTTTTACTGTTGACATAACTCTCAATAAATGATATAATAGAATAAATCAAAAACCGAGAGGTAACAAAAATGATCAAAAAGAAAATCTTCTCTGCAATTGCACTTTTACTCGCCCTGATCTCAGTCGTATCCTGCGGTCCGACAACCCCGATCGAGATCCCCGGTGACATCGAAACAACTACACTCGATGAGATATCGTCCACCGTCATCTTTGACCCGACGATCCCGGAAGGCATTCTTCTGGCAGGACCCCAGATCAGCAGCTCTTGTGCGATCGTCTATCCCTCCGGCAACAAAGCGATCAAAACCGCTGCCGAAAACTTCGCCGAATACTTTATGACCCTCATTCCCGGCTCAACCTTCACCGCACGCAAGGCCAACGAAACCGTAGCCGAGGAATATCAGATCGTTCTCAAGAACGATTCCCAGCTCGAGGAATTCTATTCGATCAAGCTTGAGGGCAAGACCATCAATGTGACAGGTAAAGAAGCAAAATACACGCTCGAGGCTCTTTCCTACCTCAAGCTGACAGCATTCCAAAAGGGATATTTCGCCATCCCCGAAAACCTCGATCATTCCACAAGCGCAGCCCCGACCGTTTTCGAATACTCCCCCGAGAATCTTTATTATTACGAAGACGTTTACACCCCCGTTCTTTTCTATGACTTCGCCGAAACTCATGTAAGCAAGGAGAACAGCCGCCTTGTTATCGACGGTGTTGACGTTATCGACAAGGCAACTTGGGGCTTTGGTGAGCTTCTTCTCAACAGCGTAACCGTTGATCCCGGCGATCACACCGCTATCCTCTATCTCGCGGGTACAAACGGAGGCTGCAAGGTTATTGAGACCTTGTTCTCCTGCGGCGACGCATCCGAAATGAATCTTTACTCGGGAGAGCTGCACGCTCACACGGGCGACTCCGACGGTCAGGAAACCGTAAAGGAAGCTTACGCCTACGCGCGTGACGTTGCGAAGCTCGACTTCTTCTCCGTCACCGACCACTCTAACTCCTTTTCGAACTCTGTATATCAGAGCAAGCATCAGTCCAACGCCGATAACTACAACGATCCCGGCTCGTTCGTAGCTCTCTTCGGATACGAGCAGACCTACAACGCGGCAACCTACTACGGACACCTTAACACCATCAACTATACCTCTCTCACCACAAGATCGACTCTCCTTAAGAACTATTACGCCATGATGGCAAAGAGAGCCGATTCGATAGTAATGTTCAACCACCCCGGATACACTTGGGGTAACTTCTGCGAATACGAATTCTGGTCCGAGGAGTTCGACAAAGTCGTCAACCTTGCCGAGATCAAAGGCAAGGGTTATGATGTTGAATACGCACTCTGCCTTACCAAGGGCTGGCACGTTTCTCCCCTTTATAACGAGGATAACCACTCGGCAAACTGGGGCGGCGCATATGAATACTGCGGCTACGCCCTCGCGCCCTCTCTCACCCGCCAGAACATCATCGAGGCATTCCAGAAAAACCGTACCTACACCACCACAGATAAGACCCTCAAGATCTACTATAAGATCAATGACGAGTGGATGGGCTCGCGCCTCAACAATCCCGACAAGCTCAAGGTAAGCATTGATCTCTCCACCGAAAAGGCTATCGGCCTTGGCACCGTTTCTCTCATTGGCGAGGACAACATTGTTGTCGCTAAGCAGAATCTCGGAAGAGCCAAGAAATACACCTGGGAATTCGAGATCGACCCCGAATATGATTATTATTACGTCAAGGTACACTGCGATTCCACATGGTGCGTAACGGCTCCCATCTGGATCGAAAACCGCGAGGAGCTTACAGTCACCTCGATCGAGCAGGCGCTTGTAACCAACGCTGTCGATACGAAGGATCAGCGCATTATGGTAACCGTCAAGAATTCGGCAACCACAGATATGACGAATGCCGTTGTAAACTTCTACCTTTCAAGCAATGCAGGCTTTGACAGCACTTCAAAATCTCCCTCCGCCACTGTTTCTATCGGAAATATCCGCGCGGGCGAGAGCACTACCGTTTATGCCGACCTGCCATATGACATGACCAACAACAGGATCTATGCTATTGCATCCGGAGAGACCGGAGGCAAGAAATACGGCGCGGTCAGATACTGTGAGATCTCGAACCTTTATTTCACCGAGATCCTTCCTCAAAGCGTGCAGAACGGCGGGGCAGTTTGGGAATACGTCGAGCTCTACAACAACAGCAACAAAGCTATAAATCTCGGCACTCACTCGATCCGATATTATGCGAAGCCCGGAGCAAAATCCGATTCGCTCGCCGAGAATACCTGGAAGCTGACAGGCACCATCGCTCCTCACTCAACCGTAGTTCTTTGGTTCCTCCCCGAAAGCAGCACCCTGAGCGTTGCCGATTTCAACAAGCACTACGGAACCAACCTTGTTGGCGGTAAGGATATCATTGTCATAATCGGCAAGACTCTTCCCGAAACCAACCCCGTTCAGCTCGAAATACTGAACGGATCAAAGGTCATTTCCCGCTGCTGGTACAACTGGGAAGGCGCAAAGGACGTTGTCGCCGACAAGGCAATCACCTTCAAATACCCCACCTGCTACACCTTCACGTCACGAGTAGACAAATCACACGTAACACCCACCCCCGGCACACTTGAAGACGGTCAGATGCCCGCTCAGATAACCAAATAAACAGTAAAAAAATATTCCCCGCATTTGCGGGGAATATTTTTTATCGGTTAGTCTTTTTTCTTGATTACAATAGCAGTACCGAGAAGGGCTATAAGTGCCACGCCACCTGCGATCATACCGCCGCAACCCTTTTCTTCTGTGGGTTCGGTTGCGGGATCGGTAGCCTCGGGAGCTTCTGTTTCGATAGCCAAGTTGGTTTCGGGCTCTTCGTGTGTTTCTGTGAACAGCTCTGCCTCTGCGGAGTTTACAAGAGTTGCACCCTTGAACTTCGCATAAGCCTCTGCAAGCCATTTGTCAAACTTGGGAGCTACAAGATACATACCGTCCGCATTGAGGTGGCTGACGTCGCTTGCGGTCTGGCAATACTTTGCACGGAACTTGGCATCTGCCATATCAACGCCGGTGTACTCGGTATCAGCCGCGTACATACAAACGATATGGGGATCATTGTAGTATTCCGCAAGCTCCTTCATAGCGTCTGCATAGTCGTTGTTGGTGCCAAGATAGCCGGATTCGCCAAGATTGCTCCATGCGGTAACAAGAACAATGAAGGCATCGGGATTCTTTGCCTGAATACCCTTGATGATGACGTTGAGAGCTCCCTTGAAGGAGGTAGCCTTTGTGCTGTCGTTCTCTCCAAAGGGAACGCTGTAATGACGGTCATTACGTCCACCCTCGATGATGTAGATATCACCGTCGGTGGGCATCTGATTATATCTGGTGTGCATGGGAGGCTGATTGCCCGACTGACCGCGCGCGGTTGCAACGGTGTTGCCGCCGATACCGTAGTTGTGGAAGGTCATGCCATACTTATAGCCGAGAAGGTTGACCCATGTCTGATGCTGACCGAGCTGAGAACCGCCAAAATAGCTGTCGCCGATCGCATACATCTTAACGCCCTCGAGAACGTCATAGTAATCCTCGGTCTCGCCAACGAGCCAGAGAGCTGCTTCCTCGGCGTCCTTAAACGCGGACATCGCCTTGAGGGAAGAATATTTTGCGGAGGGAACGTTATTCGAGGTAACTACCATAGCCTGGCAGAGTCTGATGACCTCAAACTTAACAGCATGCTTTGCAAGCTTTTCGTCGCCGACAAAGAGGAAGTCGGAAACCTTGATGGGATAGTGCTTGACTACCTCGTCGAAGAGACGGAGGGACTTGTCAAGATCGCCCTTGTAAGAGAGAACGATGCCCTTGTAATTCTTCTTGATGAGCGCATTCGCAATAGCGGAATCCGCGGAGTTATCGAAAACGAGAGTATACTGCTTATCTGCGGTGTAATCTGCGGGGAGGTAAATATTGTAGGTTACCTTTTCGCCCGACTGATCGGTATAGGAAGCCTCGCCGGACTTGTCAACGGTCTTGAAATCGGTGGGCTCAACGAGATAAACGGGAGGAATGAGCTCTTCCTCGGTCGAGTAAACGGGAGCATAACGCATACAGATGCGGAGATTCTCGTTATCCTCGGTGGTGGTGTAGGAGTAGAGGCGGTACTTTTCGGTCATAAGGACGTTGTAAACGTCGCAACCGTTGAGGTATTCCTTCGACTTGTCGAATACCCAGTTCGAGCCTTCCTTCTTCCAATGCGAGATGGTCATAACGCTTGTGGAAGCATACTTACTTGCATCGTGGTCCTCAAAGGTCTGGTCGAAGAAATAAACTGTAGTGCCTGCCTTCGGAACAGTGAAAACGTCGGAGTAATCGTAAACTGCGTTACCGTCGGAAATAATGAATGCCTTGGAATCGTGGTACTGCGAGCCAACGTAGCCGTCGTGCCACTCGAGACCCTTGACCTCGGAGGTAGCTATGAGGGGCGCGCCGGTCACCATGCTGAGAAGCTCGGGATCGGGCCATTCGGTCTTGAGCTCCTTGTTTCCGGAAGCGGTTCCCGCCTCATTGGTCTGCTCCCACTTAACGGTCACGGGAGCGTCAACTGCGATGTTGCTATAACCCTTGTCTGCCTTAACGCAGAGACGGATGACTTCGTTATCGTATTCGGTAACGTAAGTATAGGTCGAACCGTTCTTAACGATGGTGTTGCCTGCGTCGAAGCCTACGTCATAAACGTATCTTCCGCCCTCGAGCTTATAGCGGGTGAAGGCGTTGAACGCGGTGTTGTAAGAACCCGAAGAATACGTGATCTTCGTGCCCTTCTTGGGAACGTTGATCAGACCCGAGAAAGCATAAGCCGCGGATGCGTGGCGGACTTCCTTTGCCGAGCCGTTGGTGTTGGATGCCGAGGAAGCATATCCGCAGAACCACTGAAGATTGCCGATGGTGCCGTTAGCGTCAAAGGTAGCGGTGAAGTTACGCGCATTGAGCTGAGCGAGAGTGGAGGGCTCGGTTGTGGGCTCTGCATAAACTTTCGGAATAGCTTCCTCGCCGTCTGCACGGTACGCAAGACGGATGGACTGGTTGTCGTGGTCGGTGATGAACTCGTATCTTACTGCCTCATTTCCGAGGGGAGTCTGACCGATGCTCTTACCGTAAAGGAAGGTACCGTCAACGTTGGCGCCCGCCTTATCGATCACCCATTCGTCTCCCTGCTTTACCCATGTCGAGAAAGCAAGAAGGGTGTGTCCGAGACCCGCCTTGGTGGGGGCGGTGAAATACACCTTTGTGCCCGCTTTTTCGATAGTGATGATATCGGAATAGCGATAGCCTGTGGAGTTGATTATCTTGTACTTGTTGCCGTTGGTGGGACCGCCGATAGCACCTTCGTTCCATTTAACGTCGAGCTCGGTTTTCTCGGCGAAAACAGAGAGGGCACTTGCGGGGATGAGGCAAATCACAAAGGTGAGTGCCATAATGAAGCTTAAAATGCGTTTAGTCATGGGGTGACCTTGCCTTTCTTGAATGTTGATATAATGATACAATATTTTAGCGGTAATGTCAAGGCTTTTGCAGAAAAGATCAACGGTAGAGCTTCGGGAGAATCGGCTTTTCGTCGACAAGCGGATCGGCGCCGCCGCTGTTTTTGAATATCAGCTCGAGCGTCTCTTTCATAATCCGCGCGTCGCAGACTTGAGTGGGAGCGTTGCCCAGAAAGCCATCCCTGATCGCGCCGTGATAGCGGAAGGGCGTTTCATATTTTGTGAAGCGCAAGGAAACATCGGAGGTATAATCGGTGCGGTGAGTTTTGATCTTGCGTGTTACAATCTCGCCCGAAGCAAGCTTCACGGTCACATCCCTTTTCTCAGCCGAGAGTCTGTTCGGCATATCTATCATCTCTTCTGCACAATGAAGGTAGGTGTTCCTGCTGTGCGAAACGCCGACCAAGAGAATGCGGCCTCCCTCACGGAAGATCTTTCCGTAACAGCTTTCAGGCGACGTGCCCGACGTCACGAAAAGCTCGCCCGCGACAAATTCCAATGCGCGATCACGGTTACCGAAAACAACCATCGAATGAGTAGGGTTCTCCGAGCGTATTCCTCGCCCGTCTGCGGCGGCAATGTTCGAAAGAGCACCGAGGCAGGTTTCGTGTGCGGTCATATCAAGAGTGACCTCGCGTCGCAAAAATCCCCAAGTGTGCGTCGGTATGCAGAGAAGGCCTCCCTCGGAGGTGAAATATTCGATCAGGGCATCAAGAAAAGTTGCACCGCCGCCCTCGATATTGCCGACAAGGCGCAAAGATGAATGCACCAACACCACGCCGTTTCGCGGCAGACCCATTTCCGAAAGCTGACGAAGAAAATCTTCTTTTTTATATGTTCGATTCAGATCCTTGATCATTTTCGCCTCGTCAGATCGTGCTGTTCTTTTCTATCACAGCCTGCGCCCAGCCTGCCCATTCGAGCTCGATGCCGATATCGCTGTAAGATGGATAATCCTTCGCTATCCATCCGCCGCCCGCGGCGCGGAAAAGCTCACACATTTCGGTTGCTCGCTTTTCGATCAGCTCGCGGTCACCGGTGGGAAGCACCTTTTGAATGTCGACGGGAGAGTAGAATACCGCGCGGTGCGCAAATTCGCTCGCAAGCACCTCTGAGGGGTATGCATCGGGTTGGTCGAACTGAAAAACGTCGATGCCCGCGTCGATCATATCCTCCATAAACGCGTAATTATATCCGCAGGAATGGAGGAACATTGCCATCCCCGCCTCGTGAACCGCATCGGCAAGCTTTTTGTATGCGGGCTTGAATATCTCGCGGAAAGCCGCGGGCGAGAAGAAGGTCGAGATCTGAGTGCCGAGATCGTCATAAATCATCCAGCCGTCAACGCCGCATCCGGCGATATTGCTTATAACCTTTTTCTCGTGCTCGACGATTGAATCCACAAATTCGGCAACGGTTTCGGGACACTCAATAGTATCCATCAGCGCGTTCGAGATCAGGCGCGCGTCACGAAGCATGGAGAAAATCGCCGTACCCGTGGTAATAATAAATTTTTCATCTTTGTCAAACTCCATAGAGAGAAGCTTTTCGCGGTAATTCGGATCAAAATTCGGGAATGAAAACTTGTAATCGTCCCAATCCTGAATCACACCGCGAATGCACTCGCCCTTGGTCTTGCCGTCGAATCTGCCGTAAATATTCCCGTATTGATCGCGGCGTGTTTCACCGCGGAATCCCGTTAGCTTCTCAAGCTCAGGGTATTTGCCCCATTTATCGTAAGGATTGTCGGACAAATTGATAAGTTGCCTTGTGCGGACATTTTTGATATCCGAGTTATTCAAAAATCCATAGCCAAAGCGAGGCGGCGCATCGTGCGCGATTATGCGTTTGATAATTTCTTTAGAGGTCATAGTTATACTCCTTGAATGCTGAAATAGCCGTTTATTAATTTAATTATACCATAAATCTCCGTATATTTCAACGAATTCCCGAAGATTCCTCACAAAAAAAATCCCCGTCTCAATTTATGAGACGGGGATAGGAATTTTCACTTATTCCGGCTTCTTGCGAAGCAGGTATTCATCAAGCTTCTGCTTCATATTATCGGGAATCTTGCGAGCAACGGGGCAATAAACCGCATTTGCCATGCGGGAAACGAACTTTGTGATAAACTCGCTGTCTTTATCGATCTGTTCGGCGGTGAGAAGCGCCTTTGTGTCGTAGCTGTTGTGGATGGTACCTGTATTCGAGGGCGAGAAGCGCGCGAAGGATACCGAAGGCACGCCCTTATCCGAGAAGGGGGTCGAATCGCTCGAATAAACGCCCTGGTAAACGTAAACAGGGAAGCCACACTCGAGTCCCATATAAGAAATGTAATTTACTAGCTCCTTCTCCGCGGTGCAGCAGGATGCAAACTTACCCATAATGCAACCGATCATATCGAGGTTTACACAGAGCACGCACTTGTCAAGCTCCTCGCCGTGGGTCTCGCAGTATGCCTTCGAGCCGAGAAGTCCTCTCTCCTCACTTCCACAGAAGACGAAGCGCAGCGAATATGAATGCGGATTCTTCGAGAAATACTCGATCATGTGGAGAAGTCCGAGGCAGCCCGACATATTGTCGAACGCGCCGGTTGAAAGCGAGGTGGAGTCGTAATGCGCGGTCAGCACGATGAATTCCTCGCGCTCTCCCTTCATCTCAAGAACTACGTTCTGCGACTTGCCCTCGTATTCGTCCTGCTCGATCTCGATGCGGATGTCCTTTACGCCGTCCTCGATCATCTTTACAGCATCCTTGGCGTTGATATTGACGCCGAGGATCTTTTCGCCCTTGCTTACGTAAGGACGAAGCTCGCGCTGATCGATGTCGCGGTCGGCATAGTTGATATTTCCGTCAAAGGTGATGAATGCGATCGCGCCGTTTTCAATAAGATCGCGGTATCTCCAATAGCCGAGGTAGGTATCGATCATAACGATCTTGCCGCGGCACTGCGAGAGCGAATACTTGTCCGCCGAGCGGAGATAGTAGAGCTCGCCCTCGGCAATTCCCGAGCCGCAAAGAGCGTAACCCTTGCACTCGATCTCCTTGCCGTCGGCATAGAGCTTCGCGCGCTTGATGTCGCCGAGATCAACGGCGAATTCCTCGATATACGCGCCATTTGTAAATTCGTTGCATACGCCGACAAGATATTCGGCTGCTTTTCTTTCCTCTTCTCTGCCGCCCATGCGCACATACGCGGTGTCGGCGAGGATCTTGTTGATCAGTTCAAGTTTCATTTTACT
>JAZORB010000056.1:0-3228 GCA_045656385.1 Eubacteriales bacterium
GGCGGTCTGCGGACGCCGCCTCAGGATGACATCGTCTGCGATGAAGGGGGCTACGCCCCCTTCACCCCTGCTTGCGAGTGCTAACATAGACGATAGAGATTTTGCTTTGACTGTTTTTTATTTTTCAATCTGAAAATTTCCGAGCAACGCGAGGAAATTATCCTTCAACTAGCAACTAACAACTAGCAACTAGCAACTAATCACTCGGCCTCGCCGGTAACTTCCTTCGTCATCTCATTAACATCAAGCGTCAGCATCGCATCGGTCTTCAGCTTCTTCTCAATCGTCTCCCAGGATGCAAGTGCGGTGGTGTGGTCTCGGTTAAATATCTTTCCAATGTTCGGAAGCGACATCTCCGTGATCTTACGGATCAGGTAGATCGTCACGTGTCTCGCCTGCGCAATCTCTCTCGATCGGCTCTTGCCTATGAGATCTTCCTTCGAGATGCCGTACTTTTTATAAACGGTTGCAAAGATCTTGTCAACAGTCACGCTCACCGGCTCCTCGCCGCCAAGCAGATCGGCTATGCAGCCTCGCGCAACCTCCATCGTGATCTTCTGTCCCGAAAGGAACGCAAGCGCGCCGAGCTTCTTCATCGCGCCCTCGATCTGTCTGATGTTCGAGCGCAGATTCTCGGCAAGATAGGTCAGAACCTCCTCGGGAATTATGATTCCCACCTGCTCTGCCTTCTTTTTGATTATCGCAACTCTCAGCTCAAGATCCGGCGGCTGAATGTCTGCAAGCAAGCCCCACTCGAATCTCGTCTTCAGTCTATCCTCGAGAGTCTTCATATCTCTGGGCGGACGGTCGGACGTCAGAATGATCTGTTTGTGCTCCTCGTAAAGCGCGTTGAAGGTGTGGAAGAACTCCTCCTGCGTCGAGGTCTTGCCCGCGATGAACTGAATGTCGTCGATCAGCAGAACGTCGCAGGAGCGGTATTTGTTGCGGAACTCGTTCGTCATCTGAGAAGCAAGTGCCTCGATGAACTGCGTGGTGAAATCCTCGCCCTTGATGTATATGATCTTCGCCGCGGGCTTCTTCTTTTTGATCTCGTTGGTGATCGCATAAAGAAGGTGAGTTTTACCAAGTCCGCTGGGACCGTAGATGAAAAGGGGATTGTAATTCATCGCGGGATTCGCTGCAACCGCCGTACAAGCCGCGTGAGCGAATTTATTCGAGCTTCCGACTATGAAGTTGTCGAAGGTGTATTCGAAGTTGTAGGGCGGCAATGTCGAGCCCCAGGCACCAACGCCGGTGTTTTCTCCCCCCGCACTTCTCTTTTCCGCGTCGACTTCCTCGCGTATTCTTTTGATTATTACCTGATGGCGATCGTTCTTTATCTTTTCAATGCGCGCCTCTTTCTCCTTAGGAGTTTCGTTAGCAAATTCCTGCTGCCTTGCGCGGAAGAGCTCCGCCTCGAATCCGTCGCCCATGCCGGGGGACGGCATTATCGGATCGGGCATTATGATCTCGCCGGGCTCATCCTCGCCCTCATAATGAAATCCCGTTCCGCCCTCCGAGTAATCAAAGAAGGAATCGTCTTCCGCGTCCTCCTCGATATCGCGAGCGGCTGCCTCCAGACGCTTTTTATCGGCATCCGACTTCTGCTTTTCTTCCTCGCAAATGATCTCAACCTTAACGCGGAAGCCGAGCCTTTCCTCGAAGCCATCCTCTATTTTTGAAAGAAATTTTCTATTTATTATATCGTATTTGAAAGCCGAATCGATTGAAAACGTGAGAACGTCGTCCTCGAACGCCAGCATTTTCATATTGCCGAACCAAAGCTCGACAGTCGAGCGCGGCATGCTGTCAAGAAAGCTGTTTCTGACCTCTTCCCAAATGTCAATAAGACCGTCAAGATATGCCATTATCGCGGGATCCTTTCGTATTTTTACTTTGTCGCTGTTTAAATATATATAATATTATACCATATATAACTTATTTATTCAACTATATAATATAATATTAACAGAAATATTACATTTTAGTGGACAGTGGACAGAAAGACGCGGGCATATAATTTTGTTTCGACCACAGTGAGATAATTTGAGCGAGTTTTTTCGTATGGTAATTTAATGCGTATGCTTATCCTTTGTGCAGTGCGAACTCAAAACCAATAATCAAAAAAGCCGACCCATCAAAAACGATGAATCGGCTTATTTATCAATCAAAAAAATCAAATCCGAACATACAAACCCTCACGATATACACAGCGACAATTATGCCGAGGAGCACACCCGCGATGATCTTTCGCAGTTTTTCGTATTTCGGGGCGAAGAGCTTGTCATGCACCATGAAGAAAATGCAGGGCAGACCGAGGAAAAAAACGGGATTGTAATACATCGCTGTGGAAAAGTCGAGCCTCAGAGCCGCCAGATGCGCGCGCGTCATTCCGCAAAATGGGCAGGGGATCTTAAACAGCCGATAAGTCGGGCAAATGCTTCCGAAAAATCTCGAAAGAAAATAGAACACGACCACCATCGCCGCCCCCGCGCCGACGTGCTTGAGCATTATAATAAGGAATTCTTTCATCGAATATTTCTTCATCCTGCCGCTCCTTTCCCGAGTTTGTGATTATTATATCATATTTTTACGTGTTTGGCAACATCTTCGCAGAATATGTGTTCGACTTGCGGAACATATCGTGCGTACGAAGTGTGGACGTTATTTAGCAAAAAAAGAAGTTCGCGCTCTCAAGTTTCCCCTTCCCGGTTTACGGGAAGGGGAGTAAGGGGATAGGTCCCGATTTACCAATACAAAATTATGAGGATATCGGCAAAATCTCTGTGCGGGCGCAAAATTACCTTTGGGTACCCGCAGTTGGTATAGAATCTCTGTTGCAAAAAGGGTGAAGGAGCGAAAATCTCCCCGATCGGGGAGATTTTACTCCTTCCAAACTGTCGACAGGGCGTCGCCAGTTTGAACCACAGGAGTGTTTCGACCTCTGCGGAGGTCGACTCAAGGCGCTGCCTTGAGAATTCGCAAACTTTTGAAAAAGTTTGATCAAAACTTTTCCGCTGTTGCAGTTGATAATATTACGTAAACCTCTTGAAAATCCGCAAAAAAAGTGATACAATATATTTATCTATGTAATTAATTTTCAAGGAGATATACAAAATGCACGCTATAATGTACGGTGCCGGCAATATCGGCAGAGGCTTTATCGGCAAGCGCTTCTATCTTTCGGGTTGGGACGTCACCTTCGTTGACATCAACGAGGCTACTGTC
>JAZORB010000057.1:0-3698 GCA_045656385.1 Eubacteriales bacterium
GCGACCGAGGTGCCGAGCCTTGAACTTATGTACCACGCGGGCAAGGCTGTCGCAGATGCGGTTGAATGGCGCGCGCCCGTGGGCATCGTTTGCGGTGTCGGTAACAACGCGGGCGACGGCTATGTTATCGCGCTTGAACTGAAAAATAGAAATATTGAATGCACGCTTCTTCTCCTAGAAGAACGCTTCTCGCCCGACGGGAAATACTATTTCGACAAGTGCGTCGAGGAAAATATTCCTTATGAGATATGCACGGACAGCACCGACCTTTCGCGCTTCTCCACTCTCGTTGACTGCATTTTTGGCACAGGCTTCAAGGGTGAGGCGCGCGGGCTTGCGAAAACTGTCATTGAAAAATATAACGCTTCGTCCGCGTATAAAATATCTGTCGACATCAACAGCGGTATGAACGGCGACACGGGTATGGGCGAGACGATTGCGCTCTCCGACCTGACCTGCTCGATCGGCTCATTCAAGCCGGGGCATTTTCTCAACAAGGCAAAGGACGTCATAAAGAATACGATCAACCTCGACATCGGTATCAAGCCTATCGACGATCCATACTATCTTTACGAACCGACCTCTGACTCGATCCCCGCGCGCAAGAACTTTTCAAATAAATCGACCTACGGCTACGTAGCCATGATCGGCGGCTCGAAGAAATACAGCGGAGCCATCCGCCTTGCCGCAATGGCAAACGCCTCAATGCGCGCGGGCGCGGGAGTCGCTATGCTCGCTGTTCCCGATTCGATCTCGCCCTACATAATCCCAAACATCCTCGAGGCAACGATCTATCCCCTCTCGGACAATAATGGCGAAATAGTTTTCAACGAATCCGATATCTCTGCGCTTTCGGCAAGAGTGAAGACTATCGCCTTCGGAATGGGCATCGGTCTTTCGAATGAAACGGAAAAGATGCTTTCCTACCTTCTTAATAATTATAAGGGCAGGCTGATCATCGACGCAGACGGCCTCACCGCGCTCTCACGCCTTGGCTCTGATGCGATCAAAAACGCGGCTTGCGAGCTCATTCTTACTCCGCACAACATGGAATTTTCACGCATCAGCGGACTTTCGATTGATGAGATCCTCTCCGCCCCCATCGATCACGCCAAGAAATTCGCCAAGGAGCACCGATGCACGCTTCTCCTCAAAGGTCCGTCAACGATCGTCACCGAAGGCGAGCTGGTTTACGTTATCGACCGCGGATGCGCGGGAATGGCAACAGCGGGAAGCGGCGACGTCCTCTCGGGCATACTTGCCGCAACGGCAGCATATATAGATTCACCGCTCGAAGCCACCGCCCTCGCCGCTTACGTAAACGGCGCGGCAGGCGAGCTTGCGGAGTCAAAGAGCAACCCCATCAGTATGACGGCGGGCGATACCGCACGGGCAATTTCCGAAATAATCTCGGATATTTTAAAATAGTTGCGGGCGCAACCATTGACTGATGCGCCCAAATGTGATATAATATAACAAATAAAACCTCACGGAGGCATAAAATGAGTTACGAAAAAAGACAACCGAACGTACTTTTTATAATGGCTGACCAGTTCCGCGGCGACTGGATGAGCTGTGTCGGAGGTCCCGCAAAGACCCCCAACCTCGATGCCATCGCAAACGAAGGCGTCGTTTTCACGCAGTGCTCGACCTGCGCGCCCCTTTGCGTTCCCGCAAGAATCGGACTTTTCTCGGGCAAATACGCCCACACGACAGGTGCTTGGGATAATCAGAAGTTTATCCTCTCCCCCGACGCCAACATCTGGTCGAAGCAGCTCCGCGATCTTGGATATGACACCTCCCTCTTTGGAAAGACTCACATCCACGGCGGCAGCGGTGACATCATCGGCCGCGAACCGATGCTCAACCTCTACGGCTTTGACACCGTTGATGAAATTACAGGTCCCCACGCCTCCTGTAAATCAAGAACTCATATGACGGAGCGTTGGGCAGAGCTTGGTCTGTTCGAAGCCTTCAAGGCGGACATCAAGCAACGCGGAAAGACCCCCTTCGCAAAGCCTTCTCCACTGCCACTTGAAGAATACTACGATGTTTACGTCGGCAACTGCGGCATTAACTACTTGAAAAATTATGACGGCGACAAGCCCTGGTTCTGCCACGTCAGCTTCGGCGGCCCTCACGAGCCTTGGGACGTTCCCGAACCCTATGCTTCGATGTATAAAGAGGAAGATATGCCCGCGCCCCGCCCCGTAATGAAGAATGCAAATCCCGACAGACCTCAGGGCGAGACCGACTTCCGTATGCACAAGGAAAACGTTCATTGCACACCCGATAAAGCCCCCGAGATCCGCGCAAACTACTGCGGAAACTGCACCCTCATCGACGAAATGATCGGCAAGATCGTTGACGTCATCAAGGCGCGCGGCGAATGGGAGAACACCGTTGTGCTCTTCACCTCCGACCACGGCGAGATGAACGGCGATCAGGAATTTGTCAACAAGCGCACCTTCCTTGACGGCGCGCTCAACATCCCGCTCGTCATCCGCACCCCCGAAACCATCGCGAAGGGCGGAATTCAGACCGATGCGCTCGTAAGCCTCATCGACGTCGGCCCCACGCTCATCGAGCTTTGCGGCGGAACCATCGACTACCCCCAGTGCGGCAAATCGCTCTGCGGTGTCCTTGACGGAATCTGCGAAAAGCCCCGCGACTACGTGCTGAGCGAGCTCTCGGGCGAGATCATGTACATGGACGAGAACTGGAAGGCACTTGTCAATAACAAGGGCGAGATCTATATGCTCTTCGACCGCAACAACGATAAGGAGGAGCAGCTCAACCTTGCCGCATCCGAGGAAGCGCGAGAGACCGAAAACATGCTCCGAGCAAAGATCATGAAGGCAATCGCCGAAAATATCATCATCCCCTCCACAACTGTTCAGACTGCAAAAGCGATTACGAAGTAATAACTCAATAAAAATCAGGGTAGAATTTTGACAAGTCAAAATTCTACCCTGAACTTTCTTTATCCGGCTCTGCCGAATTGCTTGAGCAGCTTTTTAATCAGCTCGGAAAGCGGAAGAATGAGCATTCCGGTGAAAATATTTGAAATCCCGTGGATAATATCAAAGCCGAAGCCCTGAATTATCCAAGCAAGTGTTTGCTCAAACGTAAATCCATACAACAGCGCCTGCCCCGGCGCATAAAGAATGCCGTAGGCAAAGCCGTGAAGTGAGCAGACAATGGGATAAACGATCATTGCAACCCTTGGCGGCATCTTTTTGGGCAGAAGCATAGTCATGCCCCAAAGAACTGTCCATATATATAGATACGGAACCCACCAAGGTGCAAATCCGGCATAAACACCTTGGACGATAACGTAAAGATAAAGCGGTATCAGCGCCTTGGCGCGAAAAACAACCGTCATAAGCATTGTCAGCATCCCGAGCAGGTGGATGTTTGGAAATGCTTCCATAATGATCTTCGAGGTGAACATAAGCGCCGCAAACATCGCGAACAGCACCATTTCAAAAATGTGGTTCGATATGCGGCGTCTTCTGCCTTTATTTTGCGTAGGTGAACTCATAGCACTCGCCATCAGCGATCTCGGTCATATCGGCGCCCGTCATCATATATTCGCCGTTTTTGGTGAAGTTCCAGTATCTCTGATCAAGATCATAATCCGCGCGGATGCCGTTGACGTACTTGATGTAAAGGCCGTAGTCACCCATATCACCCGC
>JAZORB010000058.1:0-4833 GCA_045656385.1 Eubacteriales bacterium
TTTTAAAGCTTGCGGTGTTGCCGTGTTTGTCCTTGTAGCTCTCGGCGGACGAATACTCGGCAAGCATTCTGATGTAATTGGTGATATCGACCGACTTCTTCGCGGTGGGCGCGCCGGTGAAATACTCGGTCAGTGTCGTTGCCATAAATATGTCGGAATTCTTATTTGCAAGATCATACTGCGCCGCAACGGTGGTCGAATAGAAAATATCGTTATTGAGCGTATTCTTGTCGCCGCCCTGACGGACGCGCATGATTGCCATATATTCAAGACCTGCCTCGGTTTTGAGCTTGTTCCAGATCGCACTAAGGCATGCGGAATACTCGACGGGATGGATTCCGCGCACGCCGTCGCCCTCGCCCTGGAGCCAATAAACTCCGCGGCTGACGATCTCTACCTTATCGGCAAGTGTCGCGTAATATTCAACGCATTTGTTGACCATTTTTACGGTGTAATCGGTGCCCGAGGTGTCGCTCGGACTCGCCGCCCAGCCGTAGATGGAGGAGCCGTTTTTGCTCGTTCCCTGTCCGCTCTGGTTGCCGCCCTCATGCCATACGAGAACGTTCTTGACGGGGTCGCCCGCCGCTACACTCTGCGCGTAGAGCTCAGATAGCAGGGTGCTGTGGAATCCCTGGGTCGCCATAGTGAAATCCGAGGGCGACTTTGCGGCAACTCCTCTGCCCGCTCCCCACCAATATGCGGTGCCGATAGGGCAGGTGATATCCGAGGTCGCGTTAGCGAAATGGTTACCCGAGTTGCTCTGACCCATGATGACGATGAGGTTGAGCTTCGCCTTTTTGACGGTGATTTCAACCGTCTGCGTGGCGGTGACGATCTTTGCCGTGCCGACGTCCTTAGCGTGGAAATAGTTTTCGCCTTTGGTGGTTATCTGCTCGATCGCGGTGCCTTCGACGGTAACACCCTCGGCATTCGGGAGAATACCGTGGATCTCGGTGAGATAATCGTCATAAGATACCGTTATCGGATCGAGAACCTCTATCTGAGGCTCGGTTTCGACGGGTTCGGTTTCAAGGGGTGCGGTTTCGGGAGGAAGCGTTTCGAGAGCCGCGGTGGTCTCCGCGGGAACTTCCGCAGGTGTGCATCCGCAAAGGATAGCGAGAGTAAGCGCAATGATGATAACGAACAGATTCTTCTTCATAGTCATTCTCCTTTCGGTTTCTAATAAATAGCAATTTATTATTTTGCATATTTCAATAAAATCCGTTTTTTCGGTGGCTTTGCCAACGAAAAAACACCTTTTAGGCGAGCAAGATGAGCCCGCGCGCCGAGGGGAGCCGTAAAAATCGCAAATTTTTGCGGCGGCGATAAGCGCGCGCCTTCAATTTTAAAACGCAGTTTTAAAATTGGCTTGGTTCGGAACAGATATAGTAGCTGTCGCCGAAATGCAATGCGATTTTGTAAAGATAATATTTTTCATCACCGACCGAAAGCTCCTCGCAAAGAGCCCGTTCGGTATGGCCGTCACGGAAATGAAGCATGCATTCGGGCGCGTTTTCGGTCGCCTCGACTGCTATCGGGTAGCCTAGGAAATACTCGCCGTGGTCGGTGGTCCAGGCATCGAATCCCGAAACGTATGTGTTGTCATTGGAAGGTCCATTCTCCTCCCACTTGCTCGGCGAGAGAGTCCACGAACGTGACCAGACAAAGATGTGGAGCATGCGGAATTTTGCGTATTCGTTGAAAAGACGGTTGATGTTGACGTCCTCGGGATTGTAGCCCGCGGCGCAACCCGTTGTCAACTGCGCGACGCGGTAAAGGCGATCCTCGGCCTCTTCCCTGTTTTCGGGCGCGGCGGGGATATTCTTTCCGCCCTCGCACCAGCCGAGGGGGAGATATGGGATGCGTTTATGAACGTAGCGGAGTCCCGGCTCGAGCGAACCGCCCATGATTCCGATGCAGTTTTCCTGCGAAAGACCGTCGCGGAGAAGCTCATCCGTCATTGCGGTAAGGAGCTCGACCTTGTGGTACTTTGCCGAGGGCTTGATCTCGATCAGCACGGGCGTGTCGGGGTACTCCTTCATTTTATGCATCAGATCGGCAAACGTGTCGATAGTTTCGTTCGGGTGTTCGATGCGGCGCAGAGAGGAAAGGAATTCATAGGTGCTCTCCTCGGTTACGGCGACCTCGCAATCGAAAAGCCCTTTGGTGTTGGTGTTGTGCATCACCACGGGGACGTTGTCGGAGGTCAGCTTGACGTCGATCTCGGCGCCGTCAAAATAGTTTTTCGCCGCAGCAACGACAGAGGTGATGGTGTTTTCGGAAAATTCGCCGTTATTCTGGAATCCTTTGTGCGCAAGCAGATTGCGGCGGCGGAAATTGGTTCCCTCGGGGAAGCTCGAGAGGAAGGAATACGCGCCCGCAAGATCTGCGGTGATGATTCCGTTTACACCGCGTGTCGCAAGCGCGCCGAAAGAGCCCGCCGAAATGACGTGAATGAATCTCTGCTGGAGCGAATGAACGGCATCGGCAGTTGCGATCTCCGCGTCAAGAATGACCGAAGTCGCACCGTTTGATACGCAAAATCCGGGCAATTTATCGATTTCGGGCGTAATTCCTCTGCAATCGAGCATTCCGCGGAGAATCGGCATCGCGGTGTAAGCCTTTGCAAGAAGCTCTTTCTTTTCAAAAGGCGCGCAAAGGATCGCGTCGCCGACGTGGTTGAGGTCGGTAAACTCAGCGAGGGGCGTAACTGCCGCCTCGTCATCAATATAAAGAATCGGCACCGAGCGCGAGCAGAGCGCGAGAACGTCATAAAGTGCTTTGCCCTCAACTGTCAGGTCGGGGGAAATATGTAAAATCACGTTCTGCGGCGGCATCTCGCAGGTCAGCGCAGACAGATCATCTGCGATTTTGACCTCCCAAACAACCGTCGGCGCGGCAACGACCGGACAGACGGGCATATAAATATCCTTCGAAAACGATGCTCGGATACTCTGGTAAAGTGGTTTCATAATGCTTTCTCCTTAGGAAATAAAGTCGGCAAGTCCGATGGCAATATCAAAATGGCCCGAATCGTGCTGGGTGTCTTTGATCTGACCTTCCTTCGCTCTCATAGTCCACTTGGGAGAGTCGAGAAGGTCGCCGCTTGTGAAGAAAACGTAGAGTTTGAGCCCTCGGAAGGCGCAAACCGCCTGCACTCCCGCACATTCCATCTCGACGGAAATGCATCCGTCAGCCTTGCGACGCGCAAAATTATCCTCGGTCTCGCGGAAGATGGCATCGGTCGTCCAGGTCTTGCCCTTGACGTACGCGATCTCGTTTTCCTTCATAAAAGCCTCGACAGCCTCGGCGCAGGGGATGTCGATGTAGTCGGAGGCGGGGGCATAGTGATAAGAAGTTCCCTCGTCGCGGTATGCCGCGGTGGGGATCATCACCTTGCCGCGCGCAATTTCTCTGTCAAGACAGCCGCATCCGCCGAAAAGGATGTATTTGTCGGTCGAAAAGATCGCGCGGGTGTCCTCGACCGATGCCGCCGCCGCGGGCGCACCGACAAAGGACTTGAAAAATGCGAATTTTTTGTTCTTATATTTAATAAGGTAGACAGGCGTGTTGCCCGTGACCGACTTCGACTCGCCGATCTGGGTGCAATCGTAGGTCTCGGTGACGAATTTTTCGATAATGTATGAAAAAGTGATGATACAGGCGTCAACCTTCACCGCATCGGGGTTGATGAAGGGATTCAGCTTCGCCGTGGGGTTGGGATCAAATGTCGTTGTTATCATAATATTCCCTCGCTTTTTCTAGATTAAATTAATTATAGCACATTCTCCATTCAAAATCAATGGATATATAAAAAATAGGAAGATTTTCGCCAAGGCGAAAATCTTCCTTACATTATATTATCAGTTAAATCTTCTCTTGCCGATAAAGACATTATATCGAAAAAAGCGCTCAAATTACAGCAACTCGCGCTTGAGTTTATAATTATATTTCCTTAACTATCTTCATCACGCCGTCGATTTCCGCGACCTCGAAGAGGTGGGCGCGCTCGAGCATATTCTTCTCGGGAGCGTGAATACACATGATATTTCTGCCGTCGGCATCATGGAAGAACATCGCGTGGCCGCCGTTTTGATCGAAAAGCGGCTCGGAAAGATGTTCCCAAGGTCCGAAAATACTGCCGTTTTTCGAGATCACCGACAAAACGACGTAGTTATTTTGCAGATACGGTGACCAGGTCAGAAGGAGCGAGCCGTCCGAAAGCTTCTGCAAAAAGGGCGCGTCCGAGCCGTAGCGCATCGACTTTTCACCGTTCCACATAATATGATGGGGGGTTGCCTTTGAGATCGGCGACTCATCCGAGCCGAAAACGAGCCAAGGCTCGCCCTTGATGGCGGTGAGGTCTTCTGTCAGCTCCGCACCCCAAAGCTCGCCGACGAACGCGGACTTTTCCTCAACGTAATTATCCGGCCAATCGTGCGAATAGAAAATATATGGCTTGCCCTCGTGAACGTAAAGCGTGCCGTCGATGCAGCTTTGATCCTGCGGTGTCACGGCGCGGGGCACAAGCGGAACAAATTTACCGCGGGGCGAATCGCTGACGGCGATCTGCGTTCCGCGTAGACCATTTTTGCCAAGCAAAGACACGAAAAGATAAAACTTACCTTTATATTTATGTACCTCGCCCGCCCAGACGTCTTTGTACGCCCAAAAATCCTCGGGAATTTCAAAAGCCACGCCGCCCTCTTCCCAATTTTCAAGATCGCGGCTGTGATAATACGAATAAGTCCTCTCGCCGGTGGTGGCATACATATAATAAACACCGTCCTCAAAGACGATGAAAGGATCGCGAACGCGGATATCTTCTCTTTT
>JAZORB010000059.1:0-5909 GCA_045656385.1 Eubacteriales bacterium
AGTTGTTGCAGCTGACAAGGCAAACGTTCTCTCTCTCGTACTCAAGTCCCTCACCTCCGAGGAAGAAGTAAAGTTTGAGAAAGCTGCCGACGATGCATATAATAACGCTCTCTCCGAGATCTTTGATACCCTCTGCGCCGAGGCTGCAAAGGCTTACGACGCAGTTGTAGAAGAGGATCACCTCCACTACGATCCCGAGGCAGAGACCGTTACCGATCTTGACAAGTGGCTCTTCGACGAAGCTAAGGTAGGTGCAACCAAGACCATCACCACCGAAGGTGACAAGAAGTCTACTTATGCTGTTTACTTCCTTGAAAAGGAAGCTCACCTTGACGAGTCCGAAACAAAGGACGTAGCTCACATTCTTGTAAGCTTTGATGACTACAAGACCGGCACCACCATCACCGACGAGGAAAAGGCTAAGGCAAAGGCTGAGGCTGACAAGATCCTTGCAGATTATCTTGCAGGTGAGAAGACTCAGGCAGCTTTCGAGAAGCTCGGCGAGGAAAAGACCGCTGACTCGAACGTTGTTTACGAGGGTGTTGAGAAGGGCCAGATGGTTGAGGAATTCGAAAACTGGATCTTCGACGAGGCACGCACCGTTGGTGAGACCGGCATCGTTGAGACCACTTACGGTTACCACGTAATGTTCTTCATCGGCGACGGCAAGCTCGCTTGGGAGAACACCGCACACTCCGGCGTCCTCAATGAGCTCTTCACCGAGTGGGTTGAGACCAACGCAGAGACCTACCACTACACCGCTAAGGAATCTGTAGTTAACTCTATTAAGTAATATTACTTATCATATCCGCACTGCACGCGGTGCAGTGCGGATATCTTTTTTGTATATGGCAGAGATTCAAAGGAAATCATATACTATAAAGACAACAATCCGGAGGATCATTAATAAATGATTTTAGAACCTAAATCGACCTCGATCGCTTACCGCTGTCCCTCTTGCGGAAGCGGAATTATGAGTGCTGTCGACGTTTTCAAGCTGTCGGCGGACAGGGTAAGGCTCAAATGCACCAATCCCGACTGCGCATCGGTCAAAAAAAGCGAGGATACCGAAAGATCTGCGCGCGACAATGCCGCGCTTGACATAACTCTCGCCTCGGACGGCTCGGTGCGCATCAGCGTACCCTGCATCTTCTGCGGCAAGCCCCATCAGTTCAACGTCAACCCAAGCCTCTTTTACGGCAAGGACATCTTCATGCTTCCCTGCCCCTATTCGGGCATCAACATCTGCTTTATGGGCGAGGCAAACCACGTCAAGGCAGAGCTTGCGCGCAACGAGCTCGAGCTTCTTGATATGCTTGAGGAAAACGGCATCGAAAGCTTCCGCGATCTCGACGCCGACGAAGCCGCACTCCCCGACCCGCAGATAATGGAGATCGTCACCTTCGTCATCCACGACCTCGATGCCGAGGGCAAGATCTACTGCAAGTGCCACCCCGAGGGATCGGAGGATTCCGCACCCGCTGACTCCTTTGACCTTACCTCCCCCTACGACGGCGACTACGCCGCCGAGCTGACCGCCGAAGGCATGCGCGTCTATTGCAAGAAATGCGGAGCGCAGAAGGTTATTCCTACGAATTCGCTCATTTCCGCGCATGATTTTCTCAACTGCGACAGCATTACGCTGGAGTGAGTTAGTTGCTAGTTAAATAAAAAATTCCGCCCACAGGGGCGGAATTTTTTCTATTATTTTTCAAAAGGCACAAGCTTCATCAGCGTTTCGCCTTCAGCGATATAGTGCGTGGCGGATCTTGCGAGTCTTTCTTGCTCGAAGGCGTGGCAGTCGAAAATGCCGACAGCCTGGAAGCCCGCATTTACCGCAGTCTCGAGCGCGACGTAGGAATCCTCAAAAACGAAGGTCTCCTCTTTCGGCGTGCCGAGAACGCGAAGCGATTCCTCGAAAATATCGGGCTCTTCCTTGCCCTTTCCAATGTCGGCGCAGGAAAGCACCGCCTCAAAATACTTGCGCAGACCGTGGCGGTCGAGCGCAATGTCGATGTACTGCCTCTCGGTAGCCGATGCAAGAACCATCTTTATCCCATTTTCAAGGCAATAGTCAAGAAACTCGCGCACACCGGGCTTGAGATCAAACTTTTCGGCGTAAAGCGTGGGCAGAGTATCGTTGAAATAGTCCAAAAGCTCCTGACCGTTCTTTCCGAAGCCATAAAGATCATGAATGTAATTCAATGCGTCAAGCAGAACCATAGTACGAACAGCTTTATTGACGTCCAGAGCCGGTCTGAAGCTTTGTCCCCCGAGGAATTGCTCCCCGCACCAATCCCAAAGCGCATCCCAACCTCCAAGCGAATCAAGAAGCGTGCCGTCCATATCAAAAATCGCGCCTTTTATCTTCATAGATAGTCTCCAAAAACAAAATTTCATATAATTATAACACACAAAAAACGGCTTGTCAATCAAAATTGCCACGATCCACGAAAAAATCAAGTAAATTAACAAAAACATGTAGACAAAACCTCAATTTCGTGGTATAATATATAGGTACGTTAAATAACGAGGTGTGGCGCAATTGGTAGCGCGCGTGCTTTGGGAGCACGATGCTGCAGGTTCGAGTCCTGTCACTTCGACCAAAAAATCATAGACGGACTCGTCCGTCTATGATTTTTTGTTTGATTTCACGGATGAAGAACCTTTTGGTGTTGCAAAGCAACACCAATCATTTGCGCGCTGTCGCAGCATTTCACTTTAGTACCCAATAATGCGCGCAAATATAGGTTCAGAGTCCTGTCACTTCGACCAAAATAAGGAGATAGCCTTAGGCTATCTCCTTATTTTGTTTGAATCGCATTGACGAAGAACCTCTTCACTTGATTTGTAATCTTGACTTTTAAGAGGATATATGTTATAATGATTCTAATATGAGTGACAACGGATTGTTTTTTCCGGCTTTGAATTTTAGAAAGGAGAGAATCCAATGAATAAAATATTCCCCTCTATGACCAGCAAGCCCGAAAAGATCCAGATCTTTGCCCTTATCCCCTGTTGGCTTTGGGTTTTTGTACTGATCCCAATGTTCATGCCCTTTCTGGGACTCGGACTTTGGGAACAATGGGAGCAAAGCGTGTGGCTCGAGATCGGATACCACGCGGTTAACGGCATCGTAATGTTGTTTCTTCTGGGCAGCTACCTGAAGGAAGAATGGTTTATGGTGACAATCGATGTGCTATATTATCTGAAGCACATCGCGCTGACTGTGGGTCTGATTGCGGGCGCGGAGCTTGTGTTGTTGGGTGTCCTGCTTCTTTTCGGCTTCGATATCGGAAATATGCTGGAGTGCCTTCCTGCGGTAGAGATGTTTGTCAGCCATACACCGCTTTTTGTGATCGATCTCGAGCCTATTTTCGGCACCGTTGCACTGTCTGTTTTTGCGCCCATCAGCATCTGCGGTTTGTTCTACTGCTTTGGTTTTGCACCGGTATGCTACAAAAAGCCCTGGCTTGCCTATCTTTGCATCGTCGTTATTACGCTGATTCCGCCTGTAATAGATATTCTTTGGCGCGGCGAGGCAGCTTTGTCCCTGAGTGGTTATCTCGTACGCTTGCCCATTCATCTGCTGGCGTGCTGGTCCTATCAAAAGACGGATAATGTGTGGACGCCCCTGGGAGCTTTGGCAATCACAAATCTGCTGATCTCTATTCTCTTCCCGATTCTACTGTTTTAGGTGGGCATACATACAACCGTCAGCAAAAAAAAGATGGCTCACGCAGAGCCATCTTTTTGTTCTTATCCGGTTGTTTTCCTGCGCTTTCTCCTATCCCTTGTCGCCTCGAAGCTGACGTTTATGAGGAACTTCACTACATCGTCGGGGGCTATTCTACTGCTCACCCTGTCTTGTTTGTAAGCAGTTGCAAAAATATTTTTACTTAAACGCCGGGGCTTTTGTCTCGCCTGTGGCGAAGGTGTTGGGACCGGGGTTTGAGAGCGAGAAATACATTTTTGCCGCTTTGGTAGTGCCGAAATCACGATTTGAGCCCCTCTCCTGCACCTTATTGAAGGCGTCGCGGAACATCTGATTGTGCGCTTCCTCCCGATTGAGAAGGAAATCGATGGTTTCTCTGACTTTCTTATCTTCGATCTGACGATAGAGATACTCATAAACCACCTTCGCACGCTGCTCGGATGCGATATTGGAAAGCAGATCGGCGCACAAGTCGCCCGTGACGGTGACGTAATCAGCCGTCCAAGAGTAGCCGGACGCGTTGATGAGTCCCGGATTGAGTCCGTTCTGAACGTGTGTCTGTATCTCTCCGGACTGCACCTTTGTCGCGTCCACGTCGTGACCGTTGAGCAGATTAATTGTCTGCGCAATCATTTCAAGATGCCCCAACTCCTCTGCCGCAATGTCAAGGAAGAGATCCTTGATCTCGGGATCTTTGATGCGGAAGCTCTGTGACATATACTGCATTGCCGCCTTTAATTCACCGTTACCGCCGCCGAGCTGTTCCTGAAGGAGAACCGCATACTGCGGATTCGGTCTTTCGATCTCTACGGGATGGAATAACATTTTTTCGTGTTTGAACATAACGAACATTGACCTCCATTTATGGATTTGATACTATTATTTCCCATAACGCACCAACGTATACCGCTATATTCTTTTATCATCCGTCGCGGGATTGTCGATCAGCTCGCCGTGTTCGGTGAAGCGGGAGCCGTGGCAGGGGCAATCCCAGGTGTGCTCGGCGGGGTTATATTTGAGGGCGCAACCGAGGTGAGGGCATCTTGGAGCAGTGGGAGTGAGGAGCCCCACCGTCGACTCAAAGGCATTGACAGCAAGCTGCGGGCGCAGGAGGGTGCGCGACGGATCGAAAACGGCGGCGTACGCGTTGGCTTTACCTTGGACGAGATCGCAGAGAATATTTGCGGCGGACATGGCGTTTGTCATCCCCCATTTGTTGAAGCCCGTTACCACGAAAACGTCGGACGTTGACTTGGCATACTGCCCAATGTAGGGAACGCCGTCGAGCGTCATGCAATCCTGCGTTGCCCATTTGTCGACGATCTCGGCGTTCTTATAATGCTTCCCGGCAAATTCTTCAAGCTCCTGCCAACAGCCGCCCGGCTTCCCCGTGCGATGTCCGCCACCGCCGAGGAGCAAAAAGTCACCATAGCTGCGGAAGGACAGCCCCGTGTTCGATTCGTCCACGTACATTCCGTCCACCTTCTGCGCGCCCCTCAGCGCGATGACGTAGGATCGGTGCTGATAGAGCTTCACGGGGTACAAGCCGCGCTTGTTGCGCATTGGAAAATGCGTTGCGATGATCAGCTTTTTGTAGGTGATCTCGCCACGGTTGGTGACCGCCTTATGCGGCATCAGCTCCACTACCTTTGTGTGCTCGTGGATCGTCAGATCTTTTGCGATGCTGAACAGGAACTTCAAAGGGTGAAACTGCGCTTGATCTTTAACTCTCACCGCGCCCGCAACCGAAAACGGAAGCTCGCGAGCACCCGAAAACTCGGCTTTCACACCGATTCGATTCAGCGCGGCGACCTCCTTTTCGATCTTCTTGCGGTCGCTCAAAGAATATACGTAATTATCCCGCGTTTCGTAGTCGCAGTCGATGCTTTCACAAAGTCGGGTGTATTCCTTGATCGCTCCCATCTGCGCCTCTGCGTAAAGCCGCGCCTTATCCTCGCCAAAGCGTTCGATCATCTTATCATAGATCAAGCCGTGACCGAGAGTGATCTTTGCGGTGGTATTTTTAGTGATACCACCGCAGATCTCCGTGGCTTCCACCAGCATACAATCCACGCCCGCGTTTTTGAGCTTGTAGGCGCACAAAATGCCGGCGATACCACCGCCGATGATCAAAACATCCGTCTTTTTATTTCCGTCAAGCGTAGCAAATTTCGGCTTCTCCGCCGTTTTCTCC
>JAZORB010000060.1:0-2495 GCA_045656385.1 Eubacteriales bacterium
GATTGCAGGTCTCTTCGTGAGCGTGGCGCTCGAAATCGAAATACATTCTTCCGCGGGACATAGCCTCGTCGAAGTCTACTTCGTAGCCGTTGAAGTCAGGGCCGTCAACGCAAGCGAACTTGGTTACCTTCTTGCCGTCAACGTTGAGGGTGAGACGGCAGCCGCCGCACATACCTGTACCATCGATCATGATGGGGTTCATCGAAACGGTTACGGGAGTGCCGAAGGGCTTTGCGGTGAGGGTTACGAACTTCATCATGATCAGAGGACCGATGGTGATGATCATATCGAACTTCTCGCCTGCCTCGAGCATTTCCTTAAGCGGAACGGTAACGTTACCGTGCTCGCCGTAGGAGCCGTCGTCAGTCATGATGCGGAGAGTGCTCGAGCAAGCTCTGAACTCGTCCTCAAGGATAAGGAGATCCTTGTTTCTGAAGCCGATGATGGAGGTTACTTCAACTCCTCTTTCGTGAAGAGCCTCAGCGATGGGCATTGCAATTGCACAGCCAACGCCACCGCCTACGATGCAGACCTTCTTGAGGCCGTCGAGGTGGGTAGCAACGCCGAGAGGACCAACGAAATCCTGAATGTAGTCGCCCTCTTCCTTGTGGCTGAGCTTTTCGGTGGTTCCACCGACGATCTGGAAGATGATCTTAACGGTGCCTGCTTCCTTGTTGGTGCCTGCAACGGTAAGGGGGATGCGCTCGCCGTTCTCATCAACGCGAAGGATGATGAACTGACCGGGCTTTGCCTTGTTTGCTACAAGGGGAGCCTCAATCTGGAGCTGAACGACGGTGGGGTTCAAAATCTTTTTTTCAACGATTCTGTACATTTTATCTCTCCGTTCAAATAAAAATTTCTAAATGATAAGATAGCTTTTCTACCTATTAAATCATAATATTATAACATATATAATCAAAATTGTCAAGTTTAATTGGCATATCGATGAAAAATTGACAGAAAGTTTACGAATAAACACAAAGAATGCCAACGGCATAGCCGTTGGCATTCTTTATATATTCTTAATTTGCAAAAACTCTAATCAGTCTCTCTTCTTCTTGATAACGAGAGCTGCTACGGGGATAATAGCAAGAACAGTGCCGAAGCCTACCATTGCGCCGCATCCGCCCTCGGACTTGGGAGCCTCGGTGGTGGGAGCCTGGGTTGCAGGAGCCTGGGTCTCGGGTGCCTGAGTTTCGGGGGCCTGGGTCTCGGGAGCCTGAGTTTCGGGAGCCTTGGTGGTCTCGGGCTCAGGAGCTGCGGTGGTCTCTTCCTCAGTTGTGAGCTCGGGATATACGTAGGAAGCAAGCTCAGCATCGCTCAGGTACTTCTGAACGTATGCGCCGAAGTAGTTAAGACGAGGACCGTTGCCGCTTACGAATGTGAAATCGCCGCTGGTGAAGAGGTGATAGAAATCAAGGGTGTGGGAACCTGCAGTCAGAGCGAGCTGAATGCCATAGTAGTATGTGGGCTGATAGTACTTGTTGTTAACACCGTTGGTGGTGTAGAGACGACCTGCTTCAAGATCAGCCTTGTTATAGTTGTAGCTATACTCACGGAATACGCCTTCAGTATCGGAGATATTAACCTGCATAATATCGCCGTCGTCAATCTGGAAAGCAAATCCACGGTCCTTTTCATTATTATCAACGTTCTCTTCCTTGATCTGACCGCAGCCGAGGAATACGATCTCGTATGTACCGGTCTCGGGTACGTTGAAGGTATAGGTCATAAGACCATGGTCATAGGGATCTGCAACAGAGTTTGCCCAAACGCCGTCATACATAAAGAAACCGTCGCCGAGGTTGAAATAGTCATCGAAGTAAGCGGTCATACCCTTCTCTGCCCAGTCGGTGATGGTGATGGTACGCATACCGGATCCGGGAGCGGTTGCTGCTTCATATTCTACTGCGGGAATAAAGACAGCGTCAGCTCTTACGATGGGGAGCTTCTTTTCGTACATTTCGTACAGAGTGGTCCACTTGATGTTATTAGTAATGTCGATAGGCTGTGCGTTAGCGTAATTAGCTGCAGATGCACAGATAGCCATCATATTCATCATAAGAACGATGGCAACAAGAAGTGCTGTAAGTTTTTTCATGGTAGCCTCCATAAATTTTATTGGTAGATTAATAATACACTATTTTATTGCATTTGTCAATAGTTTTTGAATATTTTTTAAAAAAATACAGCATTTTTCACAAAATAATTTGCATCTTTCTGAGCAATGTCCAATAACCAATAAAAACCGACTCCCCGCGTGCGGTGATTCGTTTTTATGCAATTACTTGCTCTCGAGGTAAGCCTTTCTGCCGTCCTCGTAGAGGTTATTGCCTTCGCTGTCGATGATAACAACGAGGGGCATATCCTCGATATAGAGCTTACGGAGAGCCCCTGCGCCGAGATCCTCGTACGCGATAAGCTCGCAGCTCTTGATGCACTTTGCAAGAAGTGCGCCTGCGCCGCCGATAGCACCGAAGTAAACGCCGGAATAC
>JAZORB010000061.1:0-6029 GCA_045656385.1 Eubacteriales bacterium
CGGAGCAGTATCTTCATCTGCTTTTCGGGCGTCCACGCAAATCCCTTGACCGCGCCGTTGCCGTCGCTTCTCGACTGCGCGCCGCCCTCGCCCTGAATAAGTCCGATATTCGGGTTATACATATCAACCAGCGAACGAAGCGCGCGGATGATGTCCTCGCGCTGCCAATCGGCGGCGGAATAGAGATGGAAGGAGATATAATCGATATAATCGCCGAGTCCCGCGCGGAGAGCGGTGTTTACGAAATAGGGGGCGCGGGTATGCGCGAGCGCAAATCCGACGACCTTGGCATCGGGATCGACCGCCTTGATCGCTTTCGATGTATCGATTGCGAACTGCGCGTACTCACGCGCATTCTGCGTCATATCGTAATCGGCCTTTGTTTCCTCAAAATAATGCTTCCAGCCGAGCTCGGGCTCGTTCCAGATCTCCCAGAACTCAACTCTTCCCTTGAAATGCTCGGTGATTGCGGTGACGTAATTCACCCAACCGCGTCTTGCCTCCTCGCCGAGAGGCGGGCACTTGACCGCGCCGAAGACCTTTGCGGCGAAATCGGTATAAAGCGGATTGCCGTAGCAAAGGCAGACCCAAGGCTCCATTCCGCGTGAGCGGAGGTTATCCACGATCTTATCGAGCCACTCGAAGTCGTAAACTCCGCGCTCGCGCTCGGTCTTGAGCCAACCCGACTGGATTCTTACCTTTTTTACACCGATCGCGGCGACCTTATCATAAGCCTTTTCGGGATCGAAAACGTCGCGGTCGAGCTTTTCAAAACCGATGCCTATTTTTGAATATTCGATTTCTTTCGACGAAAGACGCTCAAGTGCGCCGATCTTTTTAAGTCTTTCCATAATAACCTCCCAATTTTAAAAAATACTATTTACTTTTTATGCGTTATCTGTTATAATATAAATAATGTCATTTTAATTATATCACGATATATCGTCTTTGCAAAGGCAGAATATACTCTTATTTTGTCACGATCTTACGATTATAGGAGAAATAATATGCTGACGCCCGAAAAGGATCTTAACTGTGGAATATTCGACAGTTCTCTTTTGCGAAAAAAGCAAACCAAAAGCAACCCGAGGACGGTTACCTGCTACGAGCTTGAAATATTCCTTGCCGACGGCGGGGTGAGCTTTATGAACGACGATCAGCGAGATGTTCGACGCGGGATGCTTCTCTGCGCCAGGCCGGGAGCTGTTCGCCGAAGCGACTTTCCCGTTAAATGCGGATATATCAGAATAACAGAGGATAGCGCCCGCCGCGAGGGACTTGACGACCTGCTCTCATCCCTTCCCTCCTATACGTATATTGAAGACCGCGCCAAGGCTGACGAAGTGATCGCGCTCTATTCAAAGCTCGAGCGACGTCTTTTTGCAAAAAGCGAGGACAGGCTGACCGCGCTGCGCGCGAATGCTCTTTTGCTTGACATTTTATACCGTTTGCACAAGATTTGCGGCGAGAACACCCGATCGGAAACGGCGAGCCCAATCAGCGACCCTCTCCACGCGGCGCGCGAATATATCATAGAGCATTTTTCGGAAAACTGTTCGCTCGAAAGAATAGCAAACGAGGTCAATCTGTCCCCCAATTATCTGCACACGGCGTTCAAGGAAGCTTTCGGCGAAACGCCATATGCCTACGTCACCAAAAAGCGCATTGAAAAAGCCAAAAGGCTCATCGCGGCGGGGCAGGAATCAATGCTGACTATTGCGCTTGAAACGGGTTTTTGCTCACAGTCGCATTTCAACAAGGTCTTCAAAGCCCAAACCGGCATGACGCCAAAAGAATACCGAGGCAGTATTGTCGATATATATTAAAAAACCGATCCGCGGGTGCGGATCGGTTTTTTAATTACTTAAGATTCTTGAAGCTATCGTTGACCTTGTCGATCATTCTGCCCAGATTCTTCTCATACGCCTTCTGCTGTGAGATGTATGAGCCTGCGCCGTTGTTGTTGACAGCGTTGCGGAAGATGCTGTATGACATCTTGTCAAGCTGAGTGGTAAACAGTCTTGCAATATCGATATCAACGGCATCGCGGATGATGTCGAACATATATGCATCATCGCTCTGATCGGCGTATCTGACCTTCATCGACTCCTCAAAGAGCGCGGGAGTTACGTTCAGATAGCTCTGGTATGCCATAAGCTCAAGGGTCGCTGCTGCAGCCTCGGGATCGGGAGCTGCCGCGGAGAGCATATACATAGTGTAGCCGAATCCGAGACAGGTGCGGTATTCCTCCTGCTCGGTATCATACTTCGGAATGGGAAGAATACCGAAGCTGAAAGCGGTATCTGTAAGGCTTCTCGTAATTATGTACGGACGGTCAACAATGAAGAGTGACTGACCTGCGGCAAAGATGGGCTCGCTCTTCTTGATATAAGCGTCACCCGAAGTGTGAAGAAGGTTGCAAAGCTTTTCAAGAAGGTCAACGGTCTTCTGCGAGAAGAGGTCTGCGGAAAGAACAAGGTTACCCTCTTCGTTTACCTCAATGGTGGTAAGGCCCGAGCCTGCATAGAAGGGGTCGAAATGTACGTTGGTAACAACCAAGCCGTAACGGTCGCCCTCGGAAGCCACGGTGTCGCCATCCTGATCTACATATGTGCCGGCGGTGAGCTCAATGAGCTTATCGAGAGTCCACTGACCGTTATATGCGAGATCGTAAAGAGCTTCCGCGCCCATATTGTGGATGTCAAGCAACATATCCTTGTTGAATATGGTGAGGTACATCATATGAATAAAGTTGGTAGAAATATCGCCCGATGCGAAATAGATACCGTCGCGGATGGTAGCCTTGGAAATAAGGCTCTTGGGCCACCAGGGCTTATCGAATTCCATGATCTCGTAGTCGGTAAGATCCTGAGTAACACCCTGAGTCATAAGGGTGGCACCTGTCATGGTGTAACCGCAGAACAGATCGTACGCATCCGCTCCCGCCTGAGTGCTGTTTACGCAAGCATTGACGAACGCACCCTGATTGGAGTTATTACCGGGAATTCCGACAAACTCGAGAGTAACGCTGAACTGCTCCTGAATTTTTGCGTTTCTTCTGTAGATGGCATCGTTGACAGACTCGCCGGTCTGTTCCTCAACGAAGAATTCAATGTTGGGAACGTCATTCCAATAAAGAATGTTTACTACTGTGCCGTCAAACCTGAGATCTTCGGGAATGTCACTTTTTGCGAAAAGAGTTTCCTCTGCAGTTGTTTCCGCAGGAATTTCTCCCGAGGGTGCCTCTGTCTCTGCGGGAGCAGTAGTCTCGCCCGAGGGGGTAGTCTCGGCGCAGGAAAGCGCCATGGGAAGGGTCATCGCGAGGATAAGCAGAGCAATGATAATACGCGAGATATTTTTCATGGTCTTTCCCCTGATGTTTTATTTGAGATCGTCAAGCTTCTTGGTGATGGTTTCGAGCTTCTTTGCGAAGTTCTTTTGATATACCTTCTGTGCGGACATATAGCTGCCGGCGGCGTTGTTGTTTACTGCGTTACGGAAGATGCTGAAGGACATATTGTCAAGCTGAGTGGTGAGAAGTCTGCCGATATCGATAACAACGTTCTCGCGGATAATATCGAACATGAATGCGTCGTCACTCTGGTCAGCGTAGCGGAGCTTCATCGACTCCTCAAAGATAGCGGGAGTTACGTTGACATAGCTCTGGTAAGCCAAAAGCTCGATGGTTGCGGCTGCTGCCTCAGCGTCGGGCGCTGCTGCAGAGATCATATACATGGTGTAGGGGAAGGAAAGCGCGGTGCGGTAGCTTTCCTGATCCTCGCTATACTTGGGCATAGGAAGAACGCCGTAAGTAAAATCAACGTCGGTAAGGTGATTTGCGGTAATGCTTGCAGCCTGGATGATAAAGAGGGAGTTACCGGTCTTGAAGTGTGCAGTATCCGTCTTGATATATGCATCACCCGAGGTGTGAAGGAGGTTGCAGACCTTGTCAAGAAGGTCAACGGTCTTCTGCGAGAAAAGGTCCTCGGACATAACGAACGCGCCGTCCTTGTCAAGTTCTACCGTGTAAAGGTCGGATGCGGTATAGAAGGAGTCAAAGGGAACGGTGGTGATTACAAGGCCGAAGCGGTCGGCTTCGCTTGCGTAGTTATCGCCGTCCTGATCGAGATAAACACCCTGAGTGTACTCGATAAGTCTGTCGATCGTCCACTTGCCATCATAAACAAGCGAGTAAAGATCGTTCGACTGAAGCTTGTGGAAATCGGTGAAGAGGTCCTTGTTAAATACAATGAGGTACATCATATAAAGGAAAGAGGGCGCGATGTCGCCGGATGCGAAATAAATACCGTCGTTGATGGTAGCCTTGGAAATAAGGCTTTCGGGCCACCAGGGCTTGTCGAACTCAAGGATGGGATACTGGGTCATATCCTGAAGCGCACCCTCGACCGCGAGAGTTGCACCTGTCATGGAATAGCCGCAGAAAAGATCGTAAGCATCCGCGCCGGCCTGAAGGCTGTTGATGCAGGTGTTTACGAAGTCCTTTTGCTGCTCGTATGCACCGGGGATACCATAGAATTCAAGGGTAACTCCGAACTGCTCCTGAACGTTTGCATTCTTTCTGAACACCGCGTCGTTTACCGACTCACCGGACTGATCTTCAACGAAAAATTCGTTCTTGTTTGAGTCAGTTCTGTGAAGAATGTTGATGACGGTATCATCAAATCTGAGGTTTTCGGGAATGTTACTGGGAACAAAAAGGGTATCCTCAGCCGTGGTTTCCACGGGAAGATCGGTCGCAGAGGGAGCTGCGGTTTCTGCAGGCGCTGTGGTTTGTTCTTCCTGCGAAGTTGTTTCGGCGCAGGCAAGAACCATCGGGAGCGTCATTGCAAGAATGAGAAGCGCGATGATAATGCGTGTGATGTTTTTCATAACGTTACCTCCGTTTGATTTATATTTAAATTTTTTATTATAATTTATCCGAATACCTCGAATGCCGCAACCACGCGGAGCATGTCGCGATCAAAATTCTGCCTTCCGTAGGCATCAAGGAAGCGGTCTTCATATTCGTTTGTCTTAAGGTTGTACCAAAGCGTCCAAACGCCCCAGAAAAGGTCGATATGTCGGTCACCTACGCCGCCGTTTCCGACGTCGATGAAGGCGGAAAAGCGCCAATCGTCAAGCATGACGTTCGGCAGACAGTAGTCGCCGTGAATGAGTGTGTCATTTCGGAGCGAGGAGCCGTATTTCTTAATAACCGCCATCGCCTCCTCGGCGGATGCGTAGCCGAACGAATCGGGAAAGGATTCCTTATCGTAATTACCCGTGCGGTAATTTTCGAAGGCGAGATCCGAGTATGATTCGATCCTGTTCTGCACGGGGCAGTCGGTGAAATCACGCCGATGCAGGTCGTAAAGAAGCTCGGCATAGAGATCGCAAAGGCGCTTCGGGTCGGCAAGATAGCGGGCGTCGGTGCAGTCCTCGCCTTTCACGCGCTCGGTGAGCATATAATCGCGGTCGGTCTGCTCGAAGGCAAGAAGATTTGCGCCCAGCCCGAGCGAGCCGAAATACTTCGTCATCCTCGCCTCAGCTTCAAGCTCGCCTCGCTTCATGCTTTTGAGGAAATATCCGCCGTCGCGATCGATAAACAGGACCTCTGCACCGCTCGCGCAACGGCTGTCGTAAACGTCCGCTCCCGCAAGCAACGGGCGAAGTGATTCGGGATAACTTTCGATATTTATTTGAGTAAGAACCCTTTGCATTCGCATGCACCTTCAATACGGTATAGTCAATATGATTTTACCATATTTAGTCACAAAAGTCAACAACAAAAACGCCGCACGGCGAAAAAAACTGCCCGATAACAAGTAAAATTAAATATTTATATAAAAATAGTGAGAAAAACGCAAAAACATCTTGACAAACGCGCTAAAATAGGGTATAATATAGTTCGCGAGTTCTGCAAACGGCCGCTCGCGTAAGTACAACACGGAGATGTACTCAAGAGGCCGAAGAGGCGCCCCTGCTAAGGGTGTAGGTCGGGTAACCGGCGCGAGAGTTCAAATCTCTCC
>JAZORB010000062.1:0-2955 GCA_045656385.1 Eubacteriales bacterium
ACTGCCTCGGCGGACATATAGTACATTACCGACTCAAGCTCCTCGCCGAGGTTGAGAAGACGGTAGAGATCGGGATCGTCCTTGTATTTTTCATAAATACCGGGACGGAAAAGCATTTTTTGCGCGGAAAATGGGTCGAGTACGCCCGATTCAATGGCATCGACAAATCCGAGTGCCATCGCCGCTATGCGGCATCTGAGTTCTTTGTCGAAAGTTTTTTCTTTCATCTTTTCTCTGACTATACGGTCAGCACGTAAAAAATATTTTTTCGGGCAAATGCCGCGAAAATTCAAATAAATAGCGAACGCACCGTCAGAAGTATCAAAACAACTGCCGCGGCTACGATACCCGGCGCACGGACAATGATCTCGCGCTTGTCGCTTTCAAGAAGCGAGGGGGCGTTGTTTTCCGTGCTGAATTTATTCCTATTAATAATAAGCAGAATTATACCGAAGATATTGATCGCGGCAACGATCAGCATGAAACCTATGTATCCCGCCATCGCGGCGCGGTATTCTGCATATATCTCCACCGGCAGGGCGGACAGCTCCTCTGCCGTCAAACCTGCAAATTCGGTCAGCTTCGCGCTGAAAAGTGTGGGAAAAACGCCGACGAAATTGTAGATCGCGTGCAAAAGCGTGACGGCAAGATAGCTTCCCGTTTTGCAATAAAGATAACCGAGAATGAGCCCCGAGGCGGCTGTGGGGAGGAGCTGATATACGTTTTGGTGATAAAGTCCGAAAAATACAGCGGAGGTCAGAATGGCAATAAGCTCGCCGTGTCTGTGAAGTCGATCGATGAGGAGCTTACGGAACAAAAACTCCTCGGTTATCGGAGCGATCAGCACCACGCAAACAAAGCTCTGCCAAGGTGTGACAGATCCGATCGCCGCGCTGACCTTGTCGCTTATTTCAATTCCCGTAATAAAATAAACAAAATTGATGGAAAATTGAGTAATCAGGTTGCCGATACAGGAAACACCGAAAGCGATGAAAACGAACTTGAAAAAGTCTTTCGGCGTCATTTTTTGGCGTCTGGGCGCGGATTTGGGGATAAACTTCAGCAAAAGTGCCGCGCCAAGGGTTGCACCACCGATGACGAACGCATTGACGAACAATATGTATTTTGAGAAAAATGCCTTTACAGCGTCACTTTCGAGTGCTAACGCGCTGTCAAGAAAAAAGGATAGAATCATCGAAAGCGCGGCAAACGCCAAAAGCACCCACCCGCAGCGGCTGTACGTGCGGCGCAGATCTTTTTTTGCAACCTCGGGGTCGATCCTTTCATATTCGGGAACAGTTTTGATTTCTTCGTTCATATCGTTTACCTCTTATCGCGGACATACCACGCCTTGCCGTCATATTCATCCCATTCGATACGGACGCTGTCGAATCCGAAGCGGAAGGAGATCCATTCTTCACCGATCCCGCCGAATTCATAAATCTCGCCGTTTTGATCGAAAAATATACATGTAGCGCGAAGTTCATGTTTAAGATCGTCAATAAATCTTTCAACAGCCTTGCTGCCCCCGTAGACCACGCGCGGCTCGTCGGTATAGGAATTGCCGTTTTCGTCTTTATGCCAAGTGCGGGGAAGCTCATAAGTCGGCTCTTTGACCCCGATAAAGGTCGCGAGCGCCTCCTTTATCTCCATATCCTTGCCCATATTGTTCTGCTCCGCATCCTTGTGGATGTTAAGCATGATAATTCTGACGGTCAGATTGCCGTTCTCCCACGAAACAAATCTCCACTCGCTGTCGTGGAACTCAAAATCGCAAAGACGGTCGGTTGAAATGTATTTCATAATATTACCTCTTTACCTGATAAACGAAAAAATGCGAGATTATTTTCTTTTTAAATTAAAAAATTCTCTATTATATCGCTCCAGAACGGAATTCGGATGATCTTATCGGGGTCGATAGGCTCGGTGAAACCAACGAACTCGTTTTTCAGATAATTCGAGAGGTTGCAACCGTAATAAATTATATCCTGCCCTACCGCAGAAATCACAGGCGGGTCGTCGACGCCTTCGATCACGGGGATGTATCTGTGACCGTAAACGGGGATCAGCTTGGGTGCTTTTTCGGCAAGCGAATCGAAGACAGCGAGGGCATCCTCGGCGTTTTCGGGGCGCTCTCCCCAGACGTTCAGCCAGAAACCGTCACGTACATATGACCTGAGATTCTTCACAGGCGCGGAGATTCGTTTTTTGATGTCGGAAACATTTTGCGGATCAAAATTCCACCAATCGGGGAAATCCGAGAGCGGACTTTTCGGCATAGGGACGCCGCAGGAATAGAAATCGGCAAGCGACATGGGGAAGTTGAACCCGTATGCGCGTTCGACCGCGCTTATCTGTCCTCGTGTCATACCGGGCAAAATATCATATTTTTTCTTTTTCAGCATCACGATAATTTCATTATACTTCTCTTTTGCTATCTCGCTGAAATATTCATCGGGCTTGCCGGTGCGAAGCACTTTTCGCATTATATAATATCTGCCGCCGTTCTCGCTTGAAAGATCGCGGGCAATTTCGAAGCCGAGTTTTTCGTAAAGCGCGAGCATAAACCAAAAATGCTCCGCATCGCTCGGGCGCCACATACGCTCGATCATGTAAACCTCTGCGTGGGTATAGCCCGAATGCTTCGCCGCGTCGAGTGCGGTTGTGAGGAGCTTTTCCTCAACGCCGACACATTTGAAATTATCTGCTACAAGAACGTCGATTATCGACAAAATTCTTGATCCTTCGGGCGCTATGGCAGACTCGCGGTACTGTTTCTTGAGACTATCCTTGTGCGCGCAATGGCAAAAGGCGACGAATTCCTCACCGCACGCCGCAACGTAGCCGCGCATCACTCCCGAAGTGATCAATTGCTCGACCTCATCCTTGCGAATCTCGACAAGCCTCGCGTCACCGTACTGTTTACCCCGCAGGTTTTGGAACTTTTCGTAATCC
>JAZORB010000063.1:0-11114 GCA_045656385.1 Eubacteriales bacterium
ATTATATCTCTTTTTGCACACTTTTTCCGTGACGGAATCACAAAAGCGAGAAAATTTTCGTCCACCTTTTTCAAAAGGTAGCGAATTCTTAAGGCAGCGCCTTAAGTCGCGCTCCGCAGACATATTTGCCTACGGCAAAAGTCGACTCTGCCTTGTCGGCTCACGCCTCCATTTTCCTTCGGAAAACCGCCAGAGCCGCGCGAAACTCTCCCCGTGCTTCGAACAGGCGGCGCCCCGCCGGCTGCTTGGAAGGAGTAAAATCTCCCCTTGCGGGAGATTTTTGCTCCTTCACTCCCTCCGTTCACACATTTTCCGAAAAAATATGCTATAATTATAAAAAAGTTTTCGATTTTTTGAGACCAACGCTCGAAAAAACGTACTTGTAGGGTGAAAGCGCTTTCAAATCGAACATAGGAGGTGAACAATATGGATGATCTTGATATCATAGAACTGTATTTCGCACGCGATGAGCAAGCTATCAAGGAAACGGACGAAAAATACGGAAAGCTTTGTCATAACATCGCTTACAACATCCTGCATAATCACGAGGACTCGGAGGAATGCGTGAACGATACATATATCGGACTCTGGAGCGCCATCCCTCCCGCGAAGCCGAACAATTTTAAGGCATTTGTATGCAGGATCGCAAGAAATCTGTCGCTGAAACGGCTCGAGTTGCTGTCAAGGCAAAAACGCTCGGGAGAAGTGCTCCTCTCTCTCGATCAACTCGCCGAGGTATTATCGGATGAAAATATCGCAAACGGCATAAGCGACGAAAATATCGGCAAGCTGATAAGCGACTTTCTGCGAAAAGAAAAAGAAGAATCCCGCAACGTCTTTATCCGCAAATACTATTTCTTTGATTCCGTATACTCTATAGCAAAACGCTATTCCTTTACCGAAAGCAAGGTCAAAAATATGTTGCTCCGCACACGCACAAAACTAAAAGATTATCTGATCAAGGAGGGCGTTGAATTATGAAAACACCAAGAATCGCAAACGCTGTCGGTTTTATTGACGACGAGCTCGTCCTGGCGGCGGCGGAATATAAAAGGCCAAGTAAAACGAAACGTTTTATCAAATGGGCGGCTATCGCGGCATCATTTGCCGCAGTCATTGTGGCAGTATTGCTGATACTACCCCTGTTTAACGACAAAAACGGATTCTTCGGAGGCCAAATTAACCCGACGTACGGACAGAACAGCGCCGTAGAATGGCCATGGAAATACAAGACCGCCCCGGAAAAATACAGTTTAATTAAGTATAATACGTTCGATTATATTCCATCCGGCGAGATCAGCGAGGATAAGCTCGGGGAGAGCCTCGGAATCTGCACCGGAATGGGTACGGACAGCTACACAGACAAGATCCATACCGAGATCTTCAAGGCGCGCGAAATAAAAGGCATTTCCAAGCTCAGGCTTATTGCCGTCGAGATGGAAGGAAAATTCTATGTCTGCAAAAATCAGAACGTAAAAAAGCCCTCGACCTTCGGCGGTTTGCTCGACGTTTATAATCTCAATGAAGTATTACCTCTGTCAAGGTTTACCGTTTGCGAGGGTTACAAGGAAAAGAATTATTACAAAATTGCTGACGATGATTATATTTGGCAAGTCCTTTCCGAGTGCAGAGACGCCAAGGCTTATGGGAATCCCGATTCATGGGATCGCGGAGAGCGGAATTATCTCAGCTTTACCGCCACGTCCGAGGAGCTCGGCGCATATAAAAAGGTATTCTACATCACCGAGGACGGCTATGTATCGACAAACGTCTTCGAATACGCCTATGTTTACTTTATCGGAGAGGAAGCGGCGGGCAAGATCATTGACTATGCCACAAAAAACGCGGTCAGGGCAGAACGTGAGCCTTACGAATACACTCTTTTCGGCACGCTCACCGAGATCGGCGACGGATATCTCCTTATTGATACTTCGCTCTTTTACGGTCTCAAGAGCAAGACTGTCAAGGTGCTGACCGATGACATACGCCTCAGACGCTGTTATGAGGTCGGAGGCATCAAGGTCGGCGATATCGTTGCTATAACTCACAGAAAGCCTATCGAGGAAGGCGGGGGCACGGTCACAGATGCGTTCAATATGGAAACTGTCATAATCAGCGACGGCGATGTTGGCGTTCCGGAATAATAGCAAAACATCGTTTCTGCGCGCAAAGCATCGCATACCACTACCAAAACCAAGGCGAAGGCTTGAAAAATGCCCCTCCCGCTCGCGGGAGGGGGTGGGGTGGGCAGTCAGCAGCGCACGAAATCTTGCCCACCGAAGGCAGATCAAGAGCGAAATATAATAAAATGAGAAAAATCCGCCGCGCGGCGGATTTTTTCCTTTACGTTCCGCAAAGCGGAACATTTAGCTCCGAAGGAATTTAGCTGTGCTTTGCACAATTTAGCATCCGCGCAAGCGGATATTTAGCTCAATCGCGCCATCCGCAGACGGCGCGGGGTGACAGAAGCAAAAGCTATCGCTTTCGCATTAGTTCGAGACGCTGTCTCGAGCTCTGCTAAAGAAGCTTTTTGAAAAAAGTTTCTTTGGAATCTTCAAAAACTTTTCCGATTTATTGACAATCGCCACGATTCGTGATATAATCAACTTATCAATCACATCGGAGTTTTATCATGGAAAAACACGAGCTTATTGAAATATTCAAGGAAAACTTCCCATTCTGGGAGCGCATGCCCGAGCACGATCGCGAGACCTTTATGCGGTCTTCTCAGCACGTCAATTTCCGCAAGGGTACGAATATTCACGACGGCGCAAGCTGCACGGGCGTCATTCTCGTCAAGTCGGGAAGTCTGCGCCTTTACATACTCTCCGAGGACGGCAAGGAGATCACCCTTTACCGCATCTTCCCCGGCGAAATGTGCATTCTCTCGGCTTCCTGCGTGCTTGAATCGATCACCTTCGACGTCTTTGTCGATTCCGAGGAAAACAGCGAATGTGTCGTTGTGGGCGGTTGCGCCTACGAGGACCTCGCACGCCGTATGCCCGAGGCGAAGATATTTGCGCTCGAAAGCGCGCTTAGCCGCTTCTCCGACGTTATGTGGGTAATGCAGCAGATACTTTTTATGAGCATGGACAAGCGCCTTGCAATTTTCCTGCTTGATGAAGCCGCCAAGAACGGCACAGATACCGTAAAACTGACACACGAGCAGATCGCCAAATACATGGGATCCGCCCGTGAAGTAGTTTCTCGTATGCTTAAATATTTCGCCTCCGAGGGTATCATCTCATCCTCCCGAAGCGAGGGTATCAAAATTCTCGATAAACGCCGCCTTCGCGCCTTAACCTAAGAGCGCCAAAATCTGCTCCTTCGGTCTTGCGCCAGAGGACTTATTTACGACCTCGCCATTTCTCATTACAACGAGCGTGGGAATGCTGAACACGCCGAATCTTTCGGCAAGCTCGGGCTCGTCGTCAACGTTGATCTTTGCAACGACGATGTCGTCCCTCTCGTCTGCTATCTCTTCGACGATCGGAAGTACCATACGGCAAGGGCCGCACCAATCCGCATAGAAATCGAGGAGGACGGGCTTTTCGCTTTGAATTGCGGAATCGAAATTATCTTTATTGAGTTTAAGTGCTTTCATATTTTTAATCTCCTTTGAGGTGTTCTTGTTTTTTACACCCATATTATACCGCATTTTCGCGGATAATTCCGTGATTTGGTCACAAAAATACTAAAAAACCGCAGTTAGTTTTGAAGCTGCGGTTTTGTTATTTCACTTCAAAGCCATCGCTCTCTCTTCACGCATCGAAAACACCGCAAGGCTGTCGGAGTTGACGTTTGCGAAACCGAGCGAGATCTTCTTAATTTCCCGATTTTCATAAGTCGTGAAGTAATAATCCCCGCGCTCAAGATCGGTGCAGCAGGTATAAACGGTGCGCCAATCCTGCTTTCCGCAGCCAAGCGGAACAGATACGCTATCCATGATATGAAAGAAATCACTAACACCGTTGCCTGCGGTGTATTTTTTCGCGAATAATGCGCGAAGAAAGCGCGATTCCGATGACCAATCACCCGGAAGCTCCGCAGCAAACGAGGGAGTCAGCCTCGGATTTAACATAACAGCGTCCCTGTGAACCGGAAAGGGCGGCGAATTGGTCAGCACGCCGAAGGGGTTGTTGTAAACCATCAGCCCGCCTGCGGTCGGCTCGACGGCTATGCAATCCTCGCTATCGGCGATCAGCCAATGAAGCGGCGTTGCGGGGAGCGAGGGGGCGACCGAATCGGGCGTTATATTGCAATGCTTCAAAAGCTCCGTCGCCTCGCGGATATTTCTGCATTTTGATAGCACAAACGGGATCAGCTCGAAGGAGGCGAGATTGATCTTATCCACCTTCGGCTCGAGATATTCGGCGTATTCGGGGAAATTCAGCCCCGCCGCGGCAAGGCCATACTCATTGACCGCGTCGAACCAGAGTGGAACGCCTTCGTTCACAAGTGCGCAACCGATGATTGCCGGATGTTGCGCCATATCCGCCTCACAGCGAAAACGGATCGGGAATCTTCTCGGCATGATGACCACCTCCTCGCCGCGACTTCCGTCGAGGTCAAGGGTCCGCCCCCAAAAACCGTCCTTACTTATTGCCGTACACATTTTTCCTCCTTATAATATATATTACACAAAAATATTTTTCCGCTTTTGAAGCTGTTTATCCGCTTTTTGTCCAAAAAGATCAGCATTTCAAAAATTAAATTGGGCAAAATCGAGAAAAAACATTATGTTAACAAATTCGACTTGATTTATATACACAAAATGTAATATAATATGTGCGACTGTGATAAGATCACACCGCGAGTGGGCACCACGCTTCTCTACATACGCAAACAGTTCGCAATTGCCAACTTGTGCTGCGCAAACGGACGGGATCTGTCACAAAGTAAAAATTTTTTCTTAAGGAGAAAAACACAATGAAGAAGATTCTCGCAATCGCACTCTGCCTTTGCATGGTACTCTGCGTAGTAGCATGTGAGAAGGCACCCGCTGAGAAGGACTACAAGCTCGGTCTCGGCGTAGTAGTAAGCACCGCTTCCTCCAAGGAAGGCAACGCACAGGTAGACGCTACCATCGCTGCAGTTGTTACCGACGCTGAGGGCAAGATCGTTTCCTGCCGCATCGACGTAGCACAGAACAAGATGGCAGTTGCTGACGGTGCAGTTGACACCGCAAAGACCTTCGAGACCAAGATGGAGCTCGGCGATCGTTACGGCATGGCTCCCGTTGGTATTGACAACGACGGCAATGGCGTATGCAAGGAATGGTACGAGCAGGCTAAGGCTTTCGAGTCCTACGTTGTAGGCAAGACCGGCGCTGAGGTTGCTGCTCTTGAGACCCAGGAAGCTGGCGGTCACCAGATCGCTGTTGACAAGGCACTTCTCGATGCAGGTTGCTCCATGCAGATCACCGATTTCATGGCTGCTGTTGCAAAGGCTTGCGCTGACGAGCAGGGCATGAGCTTCAAGGCTGCTGAAGGCACCTTCACTCTTGGCGTTGCTGCTAAGACCTCCGCTGCTGATTCCAAGCCCGCTACCGCTGACGCTGAAGGCCTCGTTGCTATGTACTCCGATATCGCTTGCGCAGTAGTTGCTGACGGCAAGGTTATCGCTACTCTCAACGACGCTATCCAGCCCAAGATCAATGTTACCACCGCTGGTGCAGTTGCTCCCCAGGAGTTCAAGGGCACCAAGAGAGAGCTCAAGGAAGGCTACAACATGGCAGCTTACGGCCAGCCCAACGTTGAGGGCGGCACCGTTAAGGAGTGGTACATCCAGTCCGCTGCTTTCTCCAGCTACGTTCTCGGCAAGACCGCTGCAGAAATCGCTGGCATGCAGACCAAGGAAGTAAACGCTCACCAGATCTCTGTTGATCAGGCTCTTCTCGATGCAGGCTGCACCATGCAGATCACCGGTATCTGCGCAGTAGTTGCACAGGCTGCTAACAACGCTAGATAATTAAAATTCACTAACAGGAGATAGGAATTGTGAAGATTCTGAAATCCATTTCCTGTCTATGTCTGATTTGGGGGCTGCTCGTCTTTATGACGGGCTGCCCTCAAACTGCAGTTAAGACAGAACCTCTCGGCAAGGTATATTTCACATATTTTGACACCGTTTCCTATATTTACAATTACGCAGGCGGCAGTCAGGAAGAATTTGACCGAATTTGCGAACAAACTGCGAAAATACTCGAGGAATATCACAACCTTTTTGACATTTATTACGAGCATTCGGGCGTTGTGAACCTCCGCACGATCAATCTGAACGCGGGTGGCGAGCCCCTGAAGGTTGACCAAAAATTAATCGATTTCCTTCTTTATGCCAAGGAGCTTTACGTGCTCACGGGCGGCGAGATGAACGTCATGATGGGCGCGGTGCTTCGCCCCTGGCACGACTGCAGAAGCGCGGCATCAAGCGATCCCGCCAATGCAACAATACCCTCCAACGAGGTTTTGGAGGAAGCAAGCAAGCACACATCGATCGATCTGCTTGAGATCGACGAAGAAAACCTCACAGTACGCATCAGCGACCCCGCCGCATCGATCGACGTCGGTGCGCTCGGCAAGGGCTACGCCACCGAAAAGGCGGCACAACACCTTGAATCGCTCGGCGTGACCTCATACGTTCTCAACATCGGCGGAAACATCCGCATTATCGGCACCAAACCCGACGGAAGCGGCTGGCTTACCGGCATCAAGGACCCCGCGAACTCCGACTCGGCTTATATAGAATATCTTACTCTTGCAAACACCTCGTGCGTCACCTCGGGAATCTATGAAAGATTCTACTCCGTAGGCGGCGTTCGGTATCATCATATAATCGACAAAGACACCCTTATGCCCTCGGAATTCTTCCCTTCCATAACTATCATCACAAAGGATTCGGGACTTGCCGATGCGCTTTCAACAGCTCTCTTCTCCATGAGCTACGAAGACGGCCGCGCACTCGTTGATAAACTCGACGGCGTTGAAGTCCTCTGGATAACCCACGAGGGAGAAAAGCTTATGACAGAGGGACTCAAAGCTCTCATTACAGAGCGAAATTAATTCGGCGAAGCCGACTATCATTCCGCCGAAGGCGGACAGAATCGTTAAAAATTTTATAAATAATATAAACAGGAGGAGTGCTATGATTTTCAAAAAAGATATCTCATCCCTGCACGTACCGCACAACAAGAATACTGCGGGATGCGAGCCTGTGAAAATTCAGACACCCAAAGAAGTCATCCTGCCCATGAACATGCATTCGGGCGGAGAGGCAGAGCCCATCGTTGCGGTCGGCGACCACGTTTACGTCGGTCAGCTCATCGCGCGCGAGGAAGGAAGATTCTCTTCCCCCGTTCACGCATCGGTTTCGGGTACTGTTGCCGAGATCATGACCCTTCCCACCGCTCGCGGCAAGGAAGTAAAGGCAATCCGCATTGAAAGCGACGGAAAGATGGAAGCAGATCCCAATATGAAGCCCCCCGTATTCGAGGGCTGTGACGGATTCCTTCAGGCAGTCCGTGAGAGCGGAGTTGTCGGACTTGGCGGCGCGGCTTTCCCGACCTGGGCAAAGCTCAACGAGGCGACCAACCCCGACTACAAGGTTGACACCGTTCTTATCAACGCGGCTGAATGTGAGCCCTACATCACATCTGACCACAGAATGATGCTCGCGCACGCCGATCTCATCGACGACGGAATCGAATATATGCGCAAGTATATGAGCGAGTATCTTGGAGAAGCTACCTATAAGATCTGTATCGAGAAGAACAAGCCCGACGCGATCGAGGTGCTCAAAAAGAAATTCGCAAACAAGCCCTACGTGGTCATCCATGAGCTCAACGCGATCTATCCCCAGGGCGCAAAGCAGGTTATGCTTTACAACGCGACCGGCAGAGTTGCCATCGCGGGCAAGCGTTTCCCCTCCTTCGGCGCGCTCATCATCAACGTTTCCACCCTCTCGAAGATGGCTGAGTACCTCAACACCGGTATGCCCCTTGTCGAGCGTATCGTAACCGTTGACGGTCCCGCAGTAAAGAAGCCCGGCAACTTTATTGCTCCCATCGGTACCTCCATCCGCACACTTCTCGAGCTCACCGAGACCGATCTCGAAAAGGTAGGCAAGGTTGTCATCGGCGGTCCCATGAACGGTAACGCAACCGTTTCTGTCGACTCCCCCATCGTTAAGGTATCCAACTGCATTCTCGCATTCGACGAAAAGAGAGCAACCCTCCCCGAGCCCTCTGCATGCATCCGCTGCGGTAGATGTATGGAAAAGTGCCCCGTTGACATCAGCGTAGCAAAGGTTGAGGCAGCTTGGAGCATCAAGAACGAGGAAAAGAAAGCCGCTGCTCTCATCGACACCGGCGTTCGCCAGTGCGTTGACTGCGGATGCTGCTCCTATGTTTGCCCCGCACACCGTCCTCTGCTTGCAACCAACCAGGAAGCAAAATGGTGGCTTAAGCAGTATGAGCGCTCCAAGCAGCAGAGATAAGGAGGAAAAAGGTAATGAAAAAGCTTTCTACCACCGCCGCACCTCATATTAACAGCGGTGTTTCGACCAACAACATCATGCTTGACGTCGTCATTGCCATGATTCCCGCATCCATCGCCGCGATCGTCCTCTTCGGCATCAAGGCACTCCTCATCATTCTCACCTGCGTTGCAAGCGCAGTGCTCGCAGAGTTTATCTTCAATCTCTGCGTAAAGAAGAAGCAGACAGTCGGCGACTTCTCCGCTACCGTAACCGGTCTTCTTCTCGCGCTGAACCTCTCCACAAACGTTGAGCTCTGGCAGGCTGCTCTCGGCTCTGTTTTTGCGATCGTGATCGTTAAGGGCCTCTTCGGCGGACTTGGCAAGAACATTGTAAACCCCGCAATCGCGGCTCGTGTACTTATGCTTCTCACCTTCGCATCGGTAGCAGGCGGCGCGGCTATCTCCCCCCTCTTCGATCTCTCCTTCCTCGGCAATGCCGTTCCCGAGATCGCAGCGGGCGCAACTCCCCTCTCCTTCCTCAATGAGGGCGCAGAGGCAGCAGCACAGGCTCCCACCGTTCTTCAGCTCCTCGTTGGCGCACACGGCGGTACTATTGGCGAGACCTGCGCAATCGCACTCGTTATCGGCTTTATCTACCTCGTTTGCCGCAAGGTGATCAAGTGGTACATACCCGTCTCCTTCATCGCGACCGTTTTCGTTTGCTACCTCATCGCGGGCGGATTTGACGTGACCTTCGCGCTTCAGCACGTTCTTGCGGGCGGCGTATTCCTCGGCGCTATCTTCATGGCTACCGACTACGTAACCACTCCTGCAACCAATAAGGGACGCGTTGTTTTCTGCATCGGCGCAGGACTTCTCACCTTTGCTATCCGCTTCTGGGGCTCCTATCCCGAGGGCGTTTCGATCGCAATTCTCACAATGAACCTCCTCGTTCCCTTCATCAATGACTGGACGAAGAAAAAGCCCCTTGGAGGTATCAAATAATGAATATCAAACATCTTATTAATACCATTGCAATCCTTCTTTGCATCGTCGCGATCTTCGGCGTTGCAATGTTCGGACTCAACTTCATCACCGGTCCCATCATCGCGGAAAACAACAAGGGCGCGGAGTTTGCTCCCCTGCTTGCAGTTATGCCCGAAGCTGAGAACTTCGAGGAAGTGACCTCCACTCTCGCGGGCGTTCCCGAGTCTGTTATCGCCATCTATAAGGAAACCAGCGGCAAGGGCTTCGTAGTCCGCGCAAAGGCTTCCACTCAGTATTCCAAGGAACCCATGGAGATCACCTTCGGCATCACCGCCGACGGTAAGATCTGCGGAATCCAGCTCGACGTCTACACCGACTCGATCGACTTCCGCTCCAAGGATGCAAACTACATCTCCTCTTATCTTGAAAAGGATTCCGCCCTTGCCGACATCGGCACCGTTTCGGGCGCGACCTATTCCTCCTCCGCATTCAAGACCGCAGTAAGCGAGGGCTTCTCGGCTCTTATCACCAATCAGCTTATCGCCGAGGGCGTTAAGTCTGATGCACAGATCCTTCAGGAAATGATCCCCACTCTTGCTCCCGGTATGCTTAAGACCGAGGAGGTCTCGGCTTCGGGTAACATCGAAAAGGCACTCAAGGCAGGCAACGACGCGGGCTTTGCTTACGTTGTAAAGAACGGCGATGCTTCCTTCCTCGCTCTCGTTAACGCAACCGGCGCTTGCAAGGTTTATGACGTTGCGGGTGCGGACGTTACAGACGCGCAGGGCGCTGTTGCCGACGAGGCAAAGGCTCACGCTTCGGCTTCGCAGAAGTCCTACACCGAGGATCTGAACACCAAGATCACTCGCCTCTATGAGACCGCAAGCGATATCACCTCGCTTGAGATCAACACCTTCAACACAGTTGTAGCTGCTGTTTCCTTCAAGGTTGACGGCGCGGAATATTACGGCTTCTACTCGAGAAGCATCGGCTTCCACCAGATGGACGTTTACTTCGTTATCGACGCGAATGGTGCCATCGCAAAGATGGATGCAAAGCAGTTCATCTTTGATGAAGAATACTTCGGCAACTTCGGCGGTATGGACGTCGGCGCTTACAAGGGCGGATTTGAGGGTCTTACCACCGACACTTGGAACGGTGACGCGGCTGTTATCGCAACCGCTACCATGACCTCGAACGCAATGAAGCAGTCCACCGACGACGCTTTTGCTGCATTTAACGCTATCAAGGGAGGTGCGCAGTAATGAAAAATTTCTTTAAGAATTGCCTTCTTCGCGGCACACCCTCGATGGTGCTTGCCCTCGGCTCGGGCTTCGTTATGGCTTCGAGCGCGGATATCCGTGCGGCTCTCGGTATGGGCGCGGCTGTACTCGTTTCGATGCTTCTGACCTCCATCGTGGTCTCGGCTATCCACAAGTTCATCCCCGTTTATGCAAAGCTTCCCGTTTATCTCTTGATCATCACCGGCTTTGTTTCGATCATCCAGATGCTCATGCAGGCATTCTTCCCCATCGTTGTTGATATGCTCGGCGCACACCTTGCGGCTCTCGCAGTAAGCGCAGTTATCTACCGCGATGCAGAGGAGGTTGCTGACCACAATGGCGAATGGACCTCGATCAAAACCGCACTTTC
>JAZORB010000064.1:0-5527 GCA_045656385.1 Eubacteriales bacterium
AAAGGAAATTCGCGGAAGGCATCGGCAAAGATCTTTTCGGCTTCGTAATTCGGGGAATCGACCTTGGAGTTTTCATAGAAGTATTTTGCGGCAGTTGCAATATTGTTGCAAGGGTAGCCGCCGAGCGTCCAGCTCAGCATCAGATGTTCGACTCCTTCATCACGCAGGGCGCGGATATGCTTGTCGATAAGCGGAGAAACCGGTATGGCAGGGACAGTTGATGCTTCCCAAGTGGTGCTGATCTGCACCTTTGCACCGATTTCGAGTCCGCATTCCTTTGCGACAGACCATTCGCTTTTTGCTTTGTCGCCCGGACCGATGATGCTCATTGAATAGTCAACGACATTGCCACGCACTCCGCCGATCTCGAAGGGAACGTCAAGCTCACTCTGCGAGAGCAGAATGACGTCCTTGCGAAGACTGCGGATAATCTCATTGCTGAAGCCTCTCCAAGCCCAGCCCCAAGCGAAAACTTTAATATCACCGGAAACGCTGTGAGCAGCATCGGCAACTGTATTGATGAGTTCAGCGATGACTTCGGGGGCGCTTCTCTTGCTGCAGCGCGGGCATGTGCATTCGGTATTCAAATCACCCGAATGAGAATAGCAGTTCGTCAGATTTTCCGAGCGGGTTATCATGAAGAAACCGCCGATAAGCGGAACCTCGCGGCATATCTTTTCGATAGAATCGCGGATGTAATTTCGCACCGTTTCGGTCGAGGTGCAAAGTGATGCGCCGTCGCCTCTGATGTGACCGCGTATGTCGGGATGCTTTTCGAAGAACGCGAGGGGCATATAACGCGGCTCGTTTATGTAAAGGTAGAGCTTGATGCCGTATTTTGCAAGCCGTTCGGTCATAGCGCGCATACGTGCAATACGTTCTTCGTGTCCTGCGGAAATTGAAGGTTCAAAGGGAAATTCAACCAGTCCCGAAAGCATACCCTGCGTCCAGATGCCGTTGACACCGAGATCGCGGTAAGCCTCGAGTTGTTCGTCGGGCAGATAGACCTCACTCGGAACGTCAAAGGCATGCTGATAAAGCCCCGAAAAGGCATAGATCATTCTTGTTTTGAAGATCTCTTTGCCCTCGCGGTCGATCTTTGGTACGTGATATTCAAATTCAAACGCTCGCTTTCCCGAAATATCGACGGTTTGCATCAACGCCTTGATCTTTGCAGTTTGCTCCTTTTCTGCGTCGGTCAGCTCGCGCCAGCGGACGGGTTCGCAGATCGGCTTGCGTTGCAGTTTTACGTCGAGAAAGTCTTCCTCTTTAAGAATGAGCGCAAGCTCGCCCTCAGTCATTTCTAGCAGCTCGAGAAGCTGTGAGTAGGGAAGGATATGCCACATTCTGCGGATGATGGTGATGTATCCGCGCTCGAGCCAGATGTTGCCGGGTGTGTAGTCGGGAAGCCCCATATCCTGAGCCGCGCGGTGGATATTTTCCTCTGTCGTTCCGAGGATTTTTGCAATTTTTTCTGCGGGGATATATTCGTGAGCTCTGAAAATGAAAGCCTGATGTTTCGTCGGAAAATGCGGGAGTTCTATCGCATTTTGTCCGAGCTTGGGTAATGAAAAAATCATAGTTCCACCGCCTTTTTAAAATAATTCGATCTCCGAATAGTCGATGTATTTTTCGATTGCTTCCTTTTGTCTGCCGTAAAGTCCGCCAGATGCCTTGATTATCTCTGCGATGCGGTCGGATTCTCTCTTGGCAAAATCGAAAAGCAGCTCGGTGCATGAATCCGTAGCCTGTTTCAATATTGCTTTTGCCTCGTCAAAAGAACCTTCTTTGACGAGTTTTTTGGCAATAGATTCGGCTTGAATTGCGAGGTTTTCAAATACTTTTTCAAGATCTGAAAGCTCTTTTCTGACATCTTCGGCAAAATGCTCTTCATCGACAGCAACGAGAAGATCAAGCCGTTTTACCTGCCACCAAAGCGAATTCTCATCATATTTCTTTTCTGCAGTCTGCATCATTTCGGGAAGATCGGTCATATAGACGGGGATATATGCCGAAAGGCAGGCCTGCGCGGGCGCATAGCGTGCAATGACTCCGAGATCCTCGTCGTAGCGTGCGAGAAGAGAAGCGGATGTCTCGCTGTTGCCCCAATCGCAGAAATGCATGCAAAGCGACACGAAAGTCGCGCTCGTTGCTCCGAATCGCGGCGCGATGAGCTCGTCTTCATGGTGATCTCGCAGAATTGCGGCGAGAGTGGAAAAGCTATGGATATTATTTTTCGAAAGTAATTTGTTCGATCTGCGGTATCTCTGCGTTCCGCCCGAAAGATTCGGCACGTGACCCGTGTATGCCTTTGCAAAATCAAAGTCCTCACCGGGCGAGAGCCAACGTCTTTCGCGGGCGATCTTTTCGAGGTTTTCGGATGCCATATCGAAATCTTTTCGGATCGAGTAGCAGTTCGAAACGCCCTGCATATCCTTTATCTCTCGCGCGACCCATTCGCGCCCGGCGGTCTCAAGCACCCAGCATTCGCTGCGGTCGGCGAGAATGAAGGAGTTTTCGTAATATCTTGTTCGGAGCATACTTGCGCTTGCCTTTTGACCGTATTTTTTCAGCAGATCGGTGATGACCTCGATCGCCTCGCGTGCCGTCGCGGCGCGCTCAAGCCCGAGGCGGAGAAGATCCATTCCGAGAAGACCCTCCTCGGTTTCCGCCTCCATGCGCGACCACTCGGCTTCGTTGCCGATGATGAGTCCCATTTCGTTGTATCCCATCTCGAATCCCCAGATCCAATAAGGACGCGAGCCGACGACGGCGTAAGTCTTTCTGACCTGCGGAATATCGAGATAGGTAGTGTGAAGAATTGCTCCTTCGGGGTATTCCTTCGTATCATAGAAGCAAAGAGGCTGCGGCTCGCCCGTGGGTCTGTCGCTGTTTTTGGCAAGAATATTCTGTCCGTATGCGGAACAGCGCGAGTTGATTACTATTGTATCACATGAAAACATATCAAAATACCGCCTTTCTGTCATTATTTTAACATAAAATCGTATGGGTGTCAATAGAAACTGCCAAATCAAAAAGGCACATCTGCGTTGGCGGATGTGCCTTTTATGCGTTATTCCTCTATGACGGGATGTTCGTTGTAATCCGCGCAAAGAAGATTCATAGCTTTGCAGAGCTTATAAAGATAAACAAACGGACCTATGTAAATAAACGAACCGAAGACGTACCACGCCCAGAATGAGCTTGTTCCAAATTCGTATGCAATATTGCGCTTAGACAATGCCTCCTCGACTCTTTCCGCTATGTGATAATGCCAAACGGCAAGTACGATCGAAAAGGTGAACAAAGAGAGAACATATGCAAGAAGATAGTTCATCGTTTTGGAACGATCGGACTTTGGTGCAATTTTATCAAGGTCGAAGGAGAAGGGAATGAAGAAGATGATGCTGTATACACCGCAGGTCAAGAAATTCAAGATCAAAAGTTTCCAGATGTTTCGGTTGGTTTGCAGTTTCGGTATATGGATTTCTTTTTCATCGCGGTCGTAAGAATAATTGTATGCCATGTTGATCTCCTTGTAAATGTTGTGATTTTATTATAACATAAGAAATGGGGGCTTGTCAAGCAATTTATATAGCTCTCACTATTTCCCAATCGAATTTTTAAACTCCTGCGGGGTCATTCCCGTGTGTTTTTTATAAAGCCTGAAGAAGTTCGAGTAATTCCTGAATCCTGCCGAAAAGCACGCCTCCGAAATGGGATCTCCGCGGCGGATGAGGTCGTTGACGAGGTGGATGCGGCGCAGGGCGAGATAATCGTGCATCGTGATGCCGACCTGTTCGCGGAAAAGGTGGCAGACATGGTATTTGCTGTGATAAAATTGATCGGCAATGTCCGAAAGCGAAATATCCTCCGAATAGTGCGTGTTGAGATACTGCAGGATTTCAAGGATAAGTTCGTTTTCGATGCGCGGCGATTCGTCGCTGGGCTCCTGCCCGTCGACCGCATCGTTTATGGCGGCAAGAAGCTCGATAACCTTGCATCGCAAAAGGATGGGATCTGCAACTCCGTTTCCAGACGCGTGTGCGAGGATCTCCTTCATAAGCCGATCTCCGCCGATAGTTCGAAGTCGCTCGGCGTGAAGAAGGTTGCCGACACCGCGTTTCCTTTCGTAAAATGCCGTGAAAAGCCCGTCGATACCCTTGCCGAAGCCATCGAAAATATTCTCGCTGATGTGAAGTGAAATGCGCTCGAAGGTCTCGTCGTCGGCAATCGTGCAGCGGTGAAGCTCGGAGGGGTTGAGGAGTATCATATCTCCCGCGCCGAAGGTGTAAAGGCGACCCTCAATCCTGATCTCGCCGTGCCCGCGCAAAAACAGAAGGAGAATGAGAGATGTATCGTAGTGAAACTGCGACATCAGCGCGTATTCCTCGGCGTATCCGACCGTATGATGCACACGGCAGGCGGGGTCGGAATCGTAGCATATTCTTTGCAGACTTTCGGACATTTTGCCCTCCTTTTCACAATTCCTTTAATTACAGCAATATTATACAACAAATTCACAAAATTGGCAATAGCTTTTTGAAAATTGTTGATATATAATGAAGCCACTATATTATTGAGAGGTACAAGATATGAAAGAATACTTGTATGACGTTGCGATTGTCGGCGCGGGACCTGCGGGACTTGCGGCGGCTGTTTCCGCAAAGAAGAACGGCGCCGAGCGCGTTGTGCTTATCGAGCGCGATATACGCGCGGGCGGAATTCTCCAACAGTGCATTCACGCGGGCTTCGGCCTGCAATATTTCGGCGAGGAGCTGACAGGCCCCGAATATGCCGAACGCTTTGCCGATAAGGCAAAGGAGGAGGGAATAGACCTTCTCACCGAAACCACGGCTCTTGAGATCCGTGAAAAAACACTTGTATGCGTCAACACGAGCGGTGTTGTTCATATTCATTTCGGCGCGCTGGTGCTTGCAATGGGATGCCGCGAGCGCACCCGTGCAAATCTCGTTATTCCCGGCAGCCGCCCCTCCGGTGTTTATACCGCAGGCACGGCACAGAAGCTGATAAACATCTACGGCAACAAGGTCGGCAAAGAGGTCGTAATCCTTGGCTCGGGCGACATCGGCATGATCATGGCGCGCCGTCTTACCCTTGAGGGCGCGAAGGTCAAGGCCGTCGTTGAGCTGATGCCTTTCCTTGCGGGTCTGCAGAGAAACAAGGTTCAGTGCCTTGACGATTTCGGCATCCCGCTTATGCTGTCGCACACCGTTGTCAACATCACAGGCGTTGACCGCGTTGAGAGCGTAACTGTTGCTCCCGTTGATGAAAACAAGCGTCCTATTCTTGACAAGGCGGAAGTTATCCCTTGCGATACTTTGCTTCTCTCTGTCGGTCTTATTCCCGAAAACGAGCTGACTCTCACTTCGGGACTCTCTCTTTCGGGCATCACGAAGGGCGCATCGGTCAACCAGTTTATGCAGACCGAGATCCCCTACATATTCGCTTGCGGAAACGTGCTTCACGTCAACGACCTTGTTGATAACGTCAGCCGCGAGAGCGA
>JAZORB010000065.1:0-2411 GCA_045656385.1 Eubacteriales bacterium
AACCAAAACTCTTTTTATAAGGAGAATTTAAAAATGATCAAGATCACATTTATGGGCGCGGGCAGTACTGTATTTGCCAAGAACGTGCTCGGCGACGTTATGATGACTCCCTCTCTTTGGGATTCCGAAATCGCGCTTTACGATATCGACCCCGAAAGACTTGAAGAGTCCTACATAATGATCTGCTCCCTCAACAAGAATATCAACGAAAACCGCGCAACCGTCAAGAAGTACCTCGGCGTAGCCGAAAGAAAGGACGCTCTTCGCGACGCGACCTTCGTAGTTGACGCTATCCAGGTTGGCGGCTACGACCCCTGCACCATCATCGACTTCGAGATCCCGAAGAAGTACGGACTCCGCCAGACCATCGCCGACACCCTCGGCATCGGCGGTATCTTCCGCGCACTTCGTACCATCCCCGTGCTCGATGATTTCGCAAAGGATATGGCTGAGGTCTGCCCCAAGGCACTCTTCCTCAACTACACCAACCCCATGGCTATCCTTGCAGGTTATATGCAGAGATACACCCCCATTGAAACCGTTGGTCTTTGCCACAGCGTTCAGGTCTGCTCGAACGGCCTTCTCAAGGCAGTCGGAATCGAGCCCAAGCGTCCTATCCGCGAGAAGATTGCGGGTATCAACCACATGGCATTCCTTCTTGTGCTTGAGGATGCAGACGGCAACGACCTCTATCCCGAGATCCGCCGCCGCGCAAATGAAATGCTTGAAAATCCGCCCGAGAATTTCAAGGATCTTGTCAGATTCGAATATATCCGCCGTCTCGGCTACTACTGCACCGAGTCGAGCGAGCACAATGCAGAGTACAACAACTTCTTCATCAAGGAAAAGTACCCCGAGCTCATCGAGCGCTACCGCATTCCGCTTGACGAGTATCCCCGCCGCTGTGTAAACCAGATCAATCGTTGGAATAACGACAAAGTCAAGTATCTTTCCGACGACGTTACACACAAGAGAACCCACGAATATGCATCCTGGATCATGGAAGCGATCGTTACCAACAATCCCTACCAGATCGGCGGTAACGTGCTCAACAAGGGTCTTATCGACAACCTTCCCGCAGATGCCTGCGTAGAGGTTCCCTGCCTTGTCAACAAGCTCGGCATTCAGCCGACCCACGTTGGACGCCTTCCCGTTCAGTGCGCTGCAATGAATATGACCAACATCAACGTACAGCTTCTCACCATCGAGGCTGCCGTTACTAAGAAGAAGGAACATATCTACCACGCAGCAATGCTCGAGCCGCACACCTCCTCCGAGCTTTCGATCGACGATATCGTTGCCCTCTGCGACGACCTCATCGAAGCACACAAGGGTTGGCTGCCTGAGTATCATTAATTTTTAAATGAAGAAGCCGCCCACGGGCGGGTTTTTCAGTGATTGGTGATCAGTAAATATGAAATTTTCGCTGACACGAAAATATTTTTAAAAATAATAAAAATCTCTGTTACCTATTTCATACCATCGACACTATATGAGCGAAAGGAGGATAGAACAATGTCAAACAAAAACGGAATGCGCGAGGTTCTGATGAAGGAATTCGCGGAGAATTATATGGAACCTCTCTATTATTTCTGTCTGAAAAAGACGGGCGACAGCTATGAGGCGGAGGACTTGACGCAAGATATCGCACTGAATATCCTCACTGCGATAAGCGGCGGTCAAGTACCCGAATCATTTTCCGGCTGGGTCTGGCAGATCGCGCGCAACCGCTATTCAAGATGGGCGGCGCGCAAGCACAAAGTTAGCGATTCGGTAACCGGTTCCGATATCGCTGATCATGAGATCGCCGACGAGGACGACAATATTCTGTCCGAAATGATTCACGCCGAAGACCTTGCACTTCTGCGCCGCGAACTTGCATTCATTTCCGGCGAATACCGCAACATCGTCACAGCCTTTTATCTTGAGGACAGAAGCATCCGTGACATTGCAGCGTCACTCTCGCTCCCCGAAAGCGCGGTCAAGCAAAGACTCTACCGCGCAAGAAAAATTTTGAAAGAAGGTATGAATATGGCACGCGAATTTGGAAAGAAGAGTTATAAGCCCGAGGATGTTTTCTTTACGTCAAGCGGTAATCAGTCGAACGGACTCCCTTGGTCTGCGGTTCAAAGAATGATCCCGAAGAATATTCTGCTTGAGGCAAGCAACAACCCCTCAACTCTTGAAGAGCTTTCGGTCGAGCTCGGAGTCGCACTTCCCTATATGGAGGAAGAAGTTGAGATACTTCATAACGCAACTCTGCTTGAGAAGGAAGGCGACAAGTATGTCACAAACTTTTTTATCCTTGACAAGGAATGTCGCGAGGCGGTATATAATGCTCTTCGACGCGGATCGAAGGAAAGAAGCCGTCTGCTTTCTGAGATCATCGAGGACAACCTCCCCGCCATCCG
>JAZORB010000066.1:0-6387 GCA_045656385.1 Eubacteriales bacterium
CACGACCCTCTATAACAGCGAAACCACCCTGAACGTAGGTTTCTACAAGCCCTATGACGAGTGCCGTATTGTTATGGAGCCCTTCTCCGAAAAGACTTTGATCGGTCTTGAATCCGACAACAAATATACCGCGGTCACCACTTCGCAGATAACTATGCTTGGCTGCGAATATAAGGAAAGCAGCGGTTCCTACAAGGGCAATGGCCTTTCCCTCCTCTTTAGACTTGCTGACGGCTCTTTTGTTATCGTTGACGGCGGACACACCACCAACAGCTCTTATTGGGCAAATAACCTTATCAAGGCTATCGAAGAGCAGGCTGCGGGATATGCCAAAGGAAAGGACATCCGCATCGCGGCATGGTTCGTTTCTCACGCACACGGTGACCATATGGGTATGATGAGAAAAGAAGCCTCTAAATTTGCAAGTAAGTTCACCGTTGAACGTGTTATTGCTAACCTTATGAGCGAAGAAGAGCTTGCCAAATCCTTGGCATCATCCCACGGCGGAAACTTTGGAAGCGGTGACGGAACCTCAACAAACTATGTGCGCCAGGCGGCAAAGACTCTCGGAGCTGAGATGATCTCGTGCCATACCGGTCAGAGATTCTATTTCGGCGACACTGTATTTGAGATTCTTTATACAGTTGACGATTACGTACCGAACATTACAAACGCTCTCAATACCTCGACGATCCTTGTTCGTGCAATTACCACCGATGCCAAGGGCAATCAGTCTACCGTTATGGTAATGGGTGACGTCACCGGTCCCGCAATGGCTAGGTGCAACAAGCTTTACGGAAATGATATGCGTTGCGAGATCGTTCAGGTTGCTCACCACGGCTATTCGACATGGGGCAACGATTCGGCAATCGCAACCTCCTATAAATATATGTCCCCCGAAATTGTTCTTTGGCCTCAGGGATCGCATGCCTTCCCGAACTACAAGGAAAAATCCTACAGCAAGGTGCTTTGGGACGGAACCAATAAGAACTTCAAAGCACTTTACGTTGCAGGCTGGAACAACACTCAGCACATCGTTCCCCTTCCCTATAACGGAGATCCCGCCTCCATCATTTCAAAGATCACAACCGAATCTTAATTACAATTGTACCGCAGCGCCTTTGGGCGCGGCGGGTACTTTTTTGCGGTGTAATTACACATTTCTAATATGTTTTTAAAACATTTTTTACTTATAATTATTGACTTTTTTTGTTGCAAAATGATATAATGGTTGTGTGCAATTTGACATAGATTTATAGCAAATTCACAAACACCCCGCTAAAATAGAAAGGAAAAAATGATGAAGAAAAACATTCGTCTTATCTCTTTTCTGCTCGCACTCGTAATGGTTATTGGCATCCTTGCTTCCTGCTCCCCGGCAGGTTCGGGTGAATCAACTGTTGCACCCGACACATCCGCACCCGAAAGCGAACAGTCGGTAGAAGCAGAAAGCAAAACTTTTGACATCATTGTAAACGGACAAACCACAGTAAAGATCATACGCCCCCAGGATCTTGGATCGGAGCACGCTTACGTTTCCGCCGCCATCACTATTCGAGATAAAATAGAAAGCTCGACGGGTGTAAGGCTTACAATGGGAGACGACTTCAAAAGAGCCTCCGATAGCTACGACGACTCAACCGTTGAGATCCTTGTAGGAAAAACACAGCATACTCAAGTAACAGAGGCAATAAACGGCCTCAAATACAGCGACTACACGATCAAGGCAGTCGGCAATAAGATAGTTATTTTCGGTTATACCGATACCGCAGTTACGGCGGCGGCAAAAGCCTTTGCTGAAATAGTTGCTGACCATACAACAGAAGAAAATGGCACTGTAAGCGTTTCGATACCCTCGGAAGCACTTAACGTAGTTGAAGTCCACAGCGGATCAAAGGAGCTTTCTGCAGTTCCGGTATTCGACGGAGCAACCTTTGTTGCAACTTCAACATCCGACAAGAAGTGCCACCAGATCATTCTTGAAGGCACCACACCCGAAAGCTATAAAGAGTATATCTCACTTCTCGAATCAGAAGGATATAAAAACTATACCGACAACAACATAAGCGGCAACCTTTTCACCACGCTTTACAACGACAATTATACACTTAACGTCGGCTATTACAAGCCGAACAGCGAGTGCCGCATAGTTATTGAGCCGTTCGAGGAAAAAACTCTTATCGGACTGGAATCCGACAACAAATACACCGCGGTCACCACTTCGCAGATCACAATGTTCGGTTGTGAATTCCAGGAAAGCTCAGGCACTTACAAGGGCAACGGCCTTTCCCTGCTTTACAGACTCGCAGACGGATCGTTTGTCATCGTTGACGGCGGACACGACACCAACAGCTCGTGGTGGAGAGATAATCTTGTAAACGCAATCACTGAGCAAGCCAAGGGCTATGCAAGCGGAAAGGATATCCGCATCGCGGCTTGGTTCGTTTCACATGCTCACGGCGACCATATGGGAATGCTTAAAAAAGAAGCATCAACCTTTGCAAAGAAATTCACGGTTGAAAGACTCATTGCGAATCTTATGAGTGATACGGAAATTGAAAAATCGCTCAGCTCCTCTCACGGCAAGAATTTCGGCGGCGGTGAAGCAAAGGTAACCAATCAGGTGCGCACAGCCGCAAAAGATCTTGGCGCGGAGCTTATCCAATGCCATACCGGCCAGAAGTTTTACTTTGCCGATACGGTATTCGAGATACTTTATACCGTTGAAACCTTTGCGCCCTCTACCACCAACGCACTCAATACATCATCGATCCTTGTCAGATCCACCACCACAGATACGACGGGTAAATCAACTTCGGTTATGGTTATGGGAGACGTTACGGGTCCTGCAATGGAAATTTGCAATAAGATGTACGGAAACGACCTCCGCTGCGAGATCGTTCAGGTAGCACATCACGGCTATCAGACCTGGGGCAACGACAAAGCAATTGCCGAATCCTATAAGCTTATGTCCCCTGAGATAGTCATTTGGCCCATGGGTCTTAACGCATTTGCAACACATCAGCATAAAGCATACAGCAAGGTGCTCTGGGATGGCACAAACAAGAACTTCCAGCAGCTTTACGTTGCCGGATGGAACAACACACAGCACACAATTCCCCTCCCTTATAACGGAGATCCCACATCCATAACGTCTAAGATCACAACAAAGTCTTAAAAATATCGCCGCCGTGCCCAAAGGCACGGCGGCGGTGTTTTATTAATAATACTGCTTAAAAACGTAAGTATATACAAGTCCCGCGATGATCAGAATCAGAATTACTGAAATAATTATGAGAACATAGATGATCGGGGATCTTTCGGTGGGATTGGTGGATGCGGGGATATCCGAGCTTGTTTCGCCCTCTGTGTCGGATGACTCGGGGGGCTGAGTTTCGATAAGCTCCACGCCGACGAGAATGAAGCGTCCGCTCTTCTGCAGGGTAAAGCTGAATCTTGAAGCCTCCGAGAAAGGAGTATATCTGCCCATTTCGGTATCGCAGATCAGGAAGGATGAATATTTCTCCGTGTCAAGATCGTATTCGACCGAATAGGTAATGTCGCTTGAGGGGCAGAATTCCGCGCCGTTTTTATCTGTAAATATGAATTCGAAAACATCGATAACAACGTATCCATCGGGAATAAGCGCGGTGACGTCAGCATCGATCCTATCGGTGATCTTGCTCGCCTTGAACGAGGAATTGTAGGGATAGAAGGAGGCAGAAGAATTCAGCGTTGCGGTTACGCCGCCGTCGGTCATTGACTTTACAAGCTTTGCTATTACGTTGCTTTCTTTATATGCGCAGACGGCGCACGTGCGCTCCTCGCTGCCTTCGCTCTCGTTGGTGGGCTCAATAACTATTGCCCAACCGCCGAAGGAGTGACCGAGAGGAGCAAGATCCTCATGATCGGTCTCCACACCGCAAACAGTGCAAAATGTCTTTGAAATTCCGCCTTCGGTACAGGTGGGAGCGGGAAGGAAGAAGGTCTCGCTGTTGCTGTGCCCGTTAGGTGCGATCTCGCTGACTTCAACCACACCTCCGCACACAAGGCAATAGGTGGACATTTCACCCGGCTCTGTGCAAGTCTGTGCCTTGGTTTTTACGGGAGAGCTTTCTGCGCCGTGCCCGAGCGCGGGAACCTTTCTTGTGCTGACTGTCTTAAAGCAAACCGAGCAAGTGGTGGCTTCCTCGCCCTCTTCTGTGCAGGTGGGATCTTTAGTTTTCAGGAAAGAGCCTTCCTTATGTACGTGTGACTGCGAAACCACAACCGTGACAGTGAAATTCAACTGATATCCGCCATAGTGAAGGGTAACAGTCTTTTCACCGACAGTTTCGGTGCTGAAGCCGGAATAAAGAATATTATCCGAAATGGTTTCGATCTTGCCGTTATTGTAAGTTACCTTGAGCGATATGCCCGTGGGGTCAAAGACCTCGTCCTCGGCATAGACGGTCTTGGTGGGATAGGATTCAAAAACAATATTTTTTATCTGAACGTCGGTAACGGTAACATTGTAGGTTGCTGTTTTTTTGACGTCGCGCTCGGTGTACGATACCACTATCTTATGGGTACCGGAGGAAGCCACATCACCCGTAACAGTGATCTTCGAGGTCACATCGGCGGTCTTGCCGTTCTCATAATAAGCGGTGACCTTGATACCTGTGGTATCAAGCTTTTCGCCGAGATAATACGAAAGCTTGGCGGGGATTTTGGTGATTACTATCTTCTCGAGAGCAGGTTCAAAAACGCTGATCTTGTAGCTTGCGCTCAGGGTCTTGTATTTTACCGTGATCTTTTTCTCACCTGCGCTATTGCTGCTGAATCCCGTAACGGTATATCCGGATTCAAGCACCGCGCTATCACCGTTGCTGTAAACAACAGAAACAGTCAAGCCGGTAAGATCCTCCTTGTCGCCGACAAAATATGTGAGCGTCTTGGGCGGATTGATCTTTATTGATTCTTCTGTAACGACCTCGATCTTGAAGGTTGTTTTGGCTCCAGAATCGGGATACTTGATAGTAACAGTTCTTTCTCCAACCTTTGTTGAGCTGAAGCCCGTACACCATTCTGTCTTTACGGGAGTTGTACCCTTGGCGCCCGTATCATACGTAAGCTCGAGAACCGCGCCCGTCATATCGATCTTTTCTCCAACAACATATTGGAGTTTATAGGGCATTTCTTTGAGTGAAACAGAAACTACGTCGGGCGGATCTATGGGAACGCTCGGAGTTTCGTCCTCTGCGGATGCACCGATAATGCAAAATGCAATAAGCATAGAACAAACCAGTGCCAATATAATAAATTTATTTTTTGGGGAAAACATATATTTATCCTTTCGGCAAAATCCTTGAAATAGTCGAAAAATGCAAATATTAATCTAATTATATCATAAAGAATCATATTTTTCAAGGAATTTTGCCGTGCGGAAAAAACTTTTACATCTTGTTAACGCTTAGGTTTGCTTCTTACGCATAAAGAGGCAATAAGTCCGAAAACAAGCGCCGCCGCGGTGCCTCCGGCTGCTGCTGTAAGGCTTCCCGTCAGCGCACCGAGAAGCCCTCTTTCGTCAACGGCTTTCCTCACGCCCTCGGATATCAGATAGCCAAAGCCCGTCAATGGTACCGCCGCGCCTGCACCGCCGAGTTCGGCTATATATTTATAGATTCCCACAGCGCCGAGAAAAACGCCTGCCACCACGTATCCCACAAGGATACGCGCGGGAGTGAGGCGTGTACGGTCGATCAGCACTTGTGCAATGGCGCAAAAACTGCCGCCGATCACAAATGCCCAGAAATAGGGTAACAGATCCTTCATCATTTCACTTAACTCCTGCCTCGGGCGAACGAAGATGAAGCAAGTGAGCAACCGCGGGGATCGGCTGACCCTGCTTGAGACTTGAGGGACTCATCATTGCGCCCGTGCCGTATAATAGTATATTTGATAATTCGCCCTTTTTCAATCTTGGGAGAATATGCGATGCCAGAACCACGGCGGAGCATCCGCATCCCGATCCGCCCGCGTGAACATCCTGCGACTCTGCATCGTAGATCATCATTCCGCAATCATAAAGCTTTTCCGACGCCGAAACGCCCGACGCCGCCAAAAGCTCGCCGAGGATTATCTGCCCCTCTGCACCTAAGTCACCGCTGATAACCATATCGAAATCCTCGGGGGAAGTGCCGCTTGCTTCAAAATAGTTGAGAAGCGTATCGCAAGCGGCGGGTGCCATAGCCGCTCCCATATTTGCGGCATCGGTGACGCCCTTTTCAACCACTATACCCGGAAACACATCCTCTACGGAGGCAAAAATGCAATCGGGCGTGACGTTTTCATTATTAGCCAAGATAAACGCGCCGGCGCCAGTGACAGTCCATTGTGCTGTCGGTG
>JAZORB010000067.1:0-3621 GCA_045656385.1 Eubacteriales bacterium
GCGCTGTAACAGTACTTGCTCTTTGGGGACTCGTTCTTATCTGTGCGAAGATATTTGAGGATAAAAAGACGCTCCCCGAAATGCTTTCCCACGGCGGAATAAGCAAAGCTCCGCTTTCCGTGATTCTTTTCGCCTTTTTGGCGGGCGCGGGACTGAATCTTGTGTATAGCGGACTATTGCCTCTGCTTCCCATTCCCGAGGCGATCGTAGAGTCATACATAGACGCATCGTCACAATACGTAGAACCTTCAAACGTGCTTATGTTTAAGACCGTATTCCTCGTTCCCGTGCTTGAAGAAACCGTATTCCGCGGACTTGTCGGCGACAGAATAGCGCGTTTTGCGCCGAAGTGGATGGCAATTCCCCTCGCCTCGCTGATCTTCGCCGTTATGCACGGCGATCTGCTCTGGTGCGCGTATGCGTTTGTATCGGGTGTCGTTCTGACTTGGATGTATTTCAGATGCAAGTCGATCTTACCTTGCATTTCCTTCCACCTCGCGTTTAACGCCGCTAATTACATCTGGGTGAAAATATTGCCCCTACCTGACGAAAAATGGGCGTATGCGGTGAGTTTTGCGATCGGAATCGTTATATTCATCGCATCACTTGCTATTGCATTAAGAAAAAACAAATAAAATATCGGCGTTCCCTGTGTGGGGAACGCCGACGTTTTATTAGTTGATCTCTTGAATATAGTCTCTTACCGCACTTGCAAAGCACTTGCCAAGCTCGCGCATGGTATCTTCGTTAACCACAACGCTTCCGTCCTTTTCACCGAAATATGGGGTTTCCAAGGTGAATGCAAGGAGGTTTTCTGGCTTTCTTGCAAGATAGCGCGCGAAGTCTTCGTTGGTGTCTACATTCCAACCGGTATTGGGAGGTACGTCGTTTGCGGGATCGTATGGTATGGATCCCTCGGTGATCTTGCTCTTGAAAATCTCCGAGAAACGATGAATATAGTGCGCTTTCGCTTCCAGATTGTAAACGATAGATTCCTTATCGTTAATTTTGCCAAGATGCTTGGGAGAATGAAAATCAAAGGCAAAGGGGATCGGATTTTCGTCGACATACCGACGGATCGCGGCGCAGGTGGTATACAGACTTTCTCTGCCGTCCGAGGGATAGTCTCTGTTGTGATCGTGAGGCAGACGGTGTTTTCCCTGATCGCCGTCCACTACGCCGTCGTAATCCACGAAGGGCACGCAAACGATCTCATATCCATCGAGCGGCTCGTCAATGAAGGTCTTTAATACCGACTCCATTACGTGAGTGCCCGTGCTTTCGCAAGCGTGATGGCGCGAGGTCAGAAGTATCTTTTTCTTGCCCGAGCCGAACCGCGCAAAAGGAACGCTACGACCTTTGTTTGAAAGACAAAGCTCCTCTATCTTCAATCCGTTTGCAGCGCAAAATGCTTCGAAACGGGCGGGGACGTAGACCATATTGTGAGCGAAGTACACCTCGTTTTCCTCTTCGCCAAAGGTATAAGTAAAGGATTCGAGGCGCGTTCCATCCTCAAAGGCTTTCACCTTTCTGCTTCCGGTCCAGCTCCAATGAATTTGGTCATGAGAGACCGCCGCTCCCCAATAGCCTACGCGGCTTTTATGAGGAAATTCAAATGTGACGGTTCTTCCCGCTGCGCCGGTTACGCGAAATGCCCAGTAAAACCAATCTCTGTCGGGGCGGGTATTCCGCAGCTCTCGCTCTACTCTCACACGGTCGACGTCGATGTCCAATACTTCGATATTACCGCCAATTATTTTTTTATCGATCTTCATTATTATGCCAACTCTACAATCGCACAAACGGGGTTATGGTCGGATATGTAGAGACCGTCTGCGGGGGTATCGGTTACTATGTAGGACTTGGAGATATCGCAGGGGAGATCGGTGAAGATGTAGTCGATCTTCGGAGCCTTTTCTGCGGTGTATCTGCCAAAGCCGTGGAAGGTGCCGCCGAGGGATGCGGTCGCGTCGATAACGGGCTTGCCGTTGATCTCATAAGCGGTAAACGCCTCGATCTCGGGCGTTCCGGGATGTGCGTTCATATCACCCGTGATGATGCAGGGTAGGTGCTTTTCGGAAAGGTATCTGACAACGTCAAGCGCACCGAGCTTTCTCGCCTCCGAGCCCTTGTGGTCAAGGTGGGTGTTGAGGAAGATGAAGATCTCGTCCGAATCCTTATGCTTGAGAGTAGCGGCGGTATAAACGCGGGGGCAGGACGACTGGTCTGCCGCGTAGCGCGAGCCGGGAACAAGGGGAGTAGCCGAGAGCCAACGGGTCTCGAGTGCGATCAGCTCAAAGTCATCGCGCTTGAATGCGATGCAGGTCGCCTCGCCGCGGTAATCCGCGCCGCGTCCGCAGCCGACTACGGTATATCCGAGAGGAGAGAGCTCGTCTCCGAGCCATTTCTTCATCACGGAAGCAGCCTCCTGAAAACCGATAAGATCGGGGGAGTGCTCCTTGATGGTATCAAGAATTCTGCCCTTGCGGTTGTAGAAAATGTTGTTGCCGTCAACCTCGGCAATAACGCGAAGATTAAACGTACAGACTTTAAGTGTGGTGCTCATTTTTAAGCCTCCTGAATATTTTATTTCGATTTGGTTTTTCTTGAGAAGAATATGATGCCGATGGCTGCAACTGCGACGAGCGCGAGAGCGGGGATGATAATTCCGCCGATAGAATCAAAAGGTGCGGGCGATTCTGCGACGGCTTTGGTCACTTCCTCGGGAAGCGGACCGATTATTGCATCGAGCGAGGATATAATTCTGTTCATTTCTTTTCTCCTTTTTTCTTCTTGCTGAATATTATAATGCCGACAATGGCACCGATAACAAGCAGCGCGGCGATGGCGAATATCCACCACAAATTTGAAAGTGCGATGAAGATTATATCAAACGGCGAAAAAGCGACGTCCAGCGTGAATAAGCTATACATTAATAATCCCTCCAGGTTTCTTTTTGCTTATCTTCGATTCTTTGGCGCATTTCTTTTTCCTTGCGCCTTTTGATCGATTTAGCGAGAATCAATGTTGCTATTATGCCGCAAATAACGATTACGATAAACGCAGCAATTAGTATCCAGATCGTTGTGTCGGATAGCGGTGTGCTCGGTGGTTTTTGGTTTGGGTCGATCGGCTGAATCGAAAAAACAGGTTCTGATCTTGCAAACAAATAATACATATTTTGCCTCCTAAATCAGTGTGAGTATTGCAGAACCCAATATCAGAGAAGCTGCATTGATTACCGTGGAAATGAGAATTGACTTTTTTGGCGGGAGATCACAAAGAAAACGTATGAGAAAACTTTCCCCGAAAAATACGGCTATCTCGCCTATCACAACAGCTATCAGGTAAACGGTGTAGCTCCGAGTCAGCGCGAATAGCAGTATCAATATCGCGTTGAGCGCGGGATTGGTAAGGACGTTAATAAGTATCAGCGGAATGACGGAATCCTTACGTTTTATCAAAAGCGCCCCGAGAGGTACTTCGATTGCAAGCGTCAGCGCAAGAGCCGACAAAAGTATAATTATTGCTTTCATTTTCGGTCACGGATGTTGTCGGTCGTAAGGAATACGCAAACCGCTGCAACGAGCGAGAGGAATGGAATAAGTATCACTGACAGTG
>JAZORB010000068.1:0-6012 GCA_045656385.1 Eubacteriales bacterium
AGGAAGGAGACGTTGAATTCACCCGTGCCCTTAAGAGCGGTGAGGAAGGTAAATTCGGGAACTGCAACGAATGTGGAAAGACCAACACCGTCTGCAACAAGCGCCTTGAAGGGAGCAAAATCAACGATCTGGAGAGCGGGATTTTCGGTTGCGATACCGATAAGAGTGAATATAAGACCTACTGCGTAACCGGAAAGGATACCGATAATGAAGGGAATGAGCTTAACCATTTTCTTACCGTAGGTAGAGCAAACGATAACTACGATGAGAGTAACGATAGCGCAGATGAAGGATACCCAAATATTTGTGGACATGATGAACGCGCCGTTGCCGTCCTGGGGACCGTAAGAGAATACGTCCTTAACAGCCGCGCCCGCAAGGGAAAGACCGATGAGGGCAACCGTGGGGCCGATAACAACGGGGGGCATAAGAGTGTTGATCCACTTAACGCCCGCAAATTTAACTACGAGAGCGATGATTACGTAAACAAGTGCCGCGGAAGCCGCACCGATCAGAAGACCGAGGAAGCCGAGCTGCATTGAGGTTGCACCAGCAAAAGCTGCGAGCATAGAAGGAATGAATGCGAAGGAAGAACCAAGGAATACGGGGCTCTTGAACTTGGTGAAGAGCTGATAGATGATCGTTCCGGCACCTGCTCCGAAGAGAGCTGCGGAAGCGGTCATTCCGTTTCCTACGATTGCGGGAACGGCGATGGTTGCTGCCATGATGGCGAGAAGCTGCTGGATCGCGAAGACGATAAGCTGACCGAATTTCGGCTTATCTTTTACGTTGTAGATGAGTTGCATGCGAAATCCTCCTAAAATTACCGAAGCTTTTGGCGTGTGCTTCGGGTTCTTTCTATATAATACCATATTTTTCGACAAAAGTAAAGTAAAAAATCGAAATTATTTTTTCATATTTTGTTGATATTTGGGGTTCTTCGGATATTTGCGGATTTCTTTATTGATTTTTAACGGCGGCTATTGCAAATCGGCTTAAAAAGTGATATAATTAATTTGATTTATCTTAAAAAGGAATTAAGCAAATGATAAATAAGATTTATACGATTGGCGAATTTATTGAAGCTCTTGATAATTCGGGCATGCTCATGGGCACAGATATGTTGGATTCCTATGCATCGACCGAGGTCACAAATCTCACCTTCGATTCGAGAAAGGTCACTCCCGGTACACTCTTTATTGCGAAGGGCGTTCATTTTAAGGAAGAATATCTCTTCTCGGCAATAGAGAAGGGTGCAGTTGCATATATCAGCGACAGGATCATCGCGGGCAGAGAAAAATATATTGCCGTAAGTGACATCCGCGCTGCCATGGCACTCGTTTCGAGAATGTTCTATTGCGATCCGCAGACCGATCTTACCACCTTTGCCGTCACCGGCACCAAGGGCAAGACCACGACTTCTTACTATCTTAAGGAAATACTTGATACCTACGCAGCGGAAACGGGCACTCGCGAATGCGGCTTTATGTCCACGATAGATACCTACGATGGCATCGAACGCTTTGAATCGACCAACACCACCCCCGAATCCCCCGACGTCTGGCGCCATTTCTCAAACGCCGTGAAGTCGGGCATCGAGAATTACGTGGTCGAGGTTTCGGCTCAGGCTCTCAAATATCAGAGAGTTGAATGGGTAACCTTCAACGTCGCGGGATTTACCAATATCGATAACGACCACATAAGCGACGTTGAGCATCCCACTTTTGAGGATTATTTCTATTCAAAACTCAAGCTTTTCGATAACTGCCGTATTGCTTGTGTCAATACCGATGACCCCAAGAGCAACATAATGCTCGACTATATCGATGGCAGAGTTCCCGTCATCACTTTCGGCTCTCACGAAAGCGATACGATCTACTGCAGGTCCATCGAAACCCGCGAGGACGGAATTTATTTTGAAGTAGTAACTCCTCTTTGGGAAAGAACCATGAAGATCACGATGCCGGGTGAGTTCAACGTGAAGAATGCGCTTTGCGCTATCGCTATGACTTACGCAGTCGGTATTCCTCCCGAGGCTATGGAAAAGGCACTTGCCGTTGCGCGCACCGCGGGCAGAATGCAGGTCTTCAAGAGCGAGGACGAAAAGGTCATCGTCATAGTTGACTACGCTCATAACAAGAATAGCTTCGAAACTCTTTGCGAATACGTTTGCCGCACCTATCCCGACAGAAAGAAGATCGCATGCTTCGGTCTTCACGGTTCGAAGTCGCAGAACAGACGCGAGGAGGTCGGCAAGATCGTCGGCGCCTGCTGTGACTATGCCGTCATCTGCGAGAAAGACCCCGCCGACGAGCCCTTCGAGAAGATCGCACGCGAGATCACCGTTCATCTTGAGGCACTCGGATGTCCCTTTGACGTTGAGGAGCTCCGCGGTGATGCTATCCGCCGTGCCGTATTTGCGGGTATCGGCGACAGCGTTATTATGTTTGCCGGCAGAGGCGCAGAGACCCACGTCATCCGCAAGGGAGCTGTGCTTCATTACCCCTCTGATATAGAAACAACGATCAAGGCACTTGGTGAGTACGATGCAGCCGTGGCTGCAAAAAAAGCATCGGTATAAGCTGATTTGCGCTCGTTTTTCTGCACAGATTGGAAATTTTGCAAGAAAAGTTGCAAAAAGTTGCAAAATCAACGATATTTTACTTGACAAACCGAACAAAATAGTTTATAATACCCTTTGAGTCTGCGCGAAAGAAACAGGAGGCATGACATATGAAACGCAACCTTATCGCAATGATTGAAGAGGGGATGCCAACCTTCTCCAAAGGACAAAAAAGAATAGCAAATTATATACTTGAGCATTATGACAAAGCGGCATATATGACAGCATCAAAGATGGGCACGCTTGTCGGAGTATCCGAGTCGACTGTCGTAAGATTCGCCATCGAGCTCGGCTTCGAGGGATACCCGGAAATGCAGAAGTCGCTTCAGGAGCTTATCAGAATGAAGCTGACCTCGGTTCAGCGAGTCGAGGTTACAAATTCGCTTATCGGCGAGGGTGACGTTCTCGAAAAGATCCTTGTTTCGGATGCCGAAAAGATCCGCAGAACGCTCGAGGAGGTCGACCGCGATGCTTTTGAAGCGGCAGTCGACAAGATCGTTTCCGCCGATAAGATATACATCATCGGTGTTCGTTCGTCTTCCTCTCTTGCCGGATTTCTGAATTTCAACTTCCGCATGATCTTCGACAACGTCAAATTCGTCCAGACAACCTCGGGCAGTGAGATGTTCGAGCAGATTATGTCGATAGGCGAAAAGGACGTTATGATCGCCATCAGCTTCCCGAGATATTCCAAGAGAATCGTCAACGCAGTTGAATACGCTCACAATGCGGGTGCTGACGTTATATCGCTGACCGACAGCCATCAGTCTCCGATAGCGGGAATGGCAGATCAGCTTCTTCTGGCAAGAAGCGACCTTGTCTCCTTCGTCGATTCGCTCGTCGCTCCGCTTTCGATAATCAATGCCATCATCGTTGCCGTGTCGCGCAAGAAGATGGATGACATCAGAGTCCGCTTTGACAAGCTTGAAAAAATCTGGGATGAATACGAGGTCTACGACAAGGCGCACGAATGATGTGTCTGCCGTAAAAATTGGTATGAATAATTCTGAAATTACTACGGATAATATCCGCGTAGCCGTAATAGGCGGCGGCGCTGCCGGAATGGCAGCCGCCGCCTTTGCCGCGTATGCGGGCGCCTCGGTTACTCTTTATGAAAAAAACGGCCCCGGCAAAATGGGCTGGAAGCTTGCCATCACGGGCAAGGGAAGATGCAACGTCACCAACGATTGCACGCGCGATGAATTCCTTGAGAATATACCGCGCAATCCGCGTTTTCTTTATGCCGCATATTCGGCTTTTCCGCCGAGCCGCGTCATAGAGCATTTCGAATATCTCGGTGTTCCCACCAAGGTCGAGCGCGGCCGCCGTGTTTTTCCCGAGTCGGATAAGGCGCGCGACATCGTCGATGCGCTCGTGCGCGATCTTGAATATTCGGGCGTTTCCGTAGTCGGCGGTGCGGTCAAGAGCATCACGAAAGAAAACGGTGTTTTTACCGTTCATATGACACACGCCGAGAAGCCGCGCGATTTTGACCGCGTCATTCTCGCAACCGGAGGAGTTTCTTATCCGAGAACAGGATCGACCGGCGACGGTCACCGTTTTGCCGAAGCGCTCGGACACCACCCGACAGCGCTGACGGCTTCGCTCGTTCCGCTCGTTTGCCCGGGTAAGCTCTGCCCTTCAATGCAGGGACTTTCGCTGAAGAACACCGCGCTTACCATCGTTGAGAGAGCAAGCGGAAAGAAGGTCTACGACGATTTCGGCGAGATAATGTTTACCCATTTCGGTCTGACAGGACCGATGGCACTTTCGGCCTCGGCTCGCCTTGAAAAGGTAACTCCCGATAAATATGATGTTCTGCTCGACCTGAAGCCCGCGCTTGATGAGGCAACTCTCGACGCGCGCCTGCTTTCTGATTTCTCAAAATACAAGAACCGCGATCTCGCAAACGCTCTCGGCGATCTTTTGCCGAGCAAGATGATACTCCCCTTTATCGAGATGACGGGCATTCCGCACGACACCAAGGTGCACTCGGTCACCAAGGAGATGAGAAGGAAGATGGTTGCGACCTTCAAAGCCTTCCGCGTTCCGATTTCGGGGCTTCGCCCGATAAGCGAGGCTATCATCACGCGCGGCGGTATTCCGACCGATGAGATAGACCCCAGAACGATGCAGTCTAAGATCTGCGAGGGGCTTTATTTCGCGGGCGAGATCATTGACGTTGACGGATACACGGGCGGATACAATCTGCAGATAGCATGGTCAACGGCCTTCCTTGCGGGCAACGCCATTGCCAAATAACCGCACTATCGGCATGTTTGGGGCGGAATAATTAAATATTCTGTAAACAAACGAAAATATGTGAAACTTTTTATGATTTTTGGAGTCTTATATTATGATGGACAAAAAAACAACTCTCAAGATCGCCATTGACGGCCCCGGCGGCGCGGGCAAGAGCACGCTTGCAAAGTCGCTTTCAAAGAAGCTTGGGTTTGCATACGTTGACACGGGCGCCATCTACCGCACGGTCGGCTTTGCCGCGCGCGCAAGAGGTATTGCACCCGATGATGCTCCCGCTGTAACCGAAATGCTCGGAAAGATAAAGGTAGAGGCAAAATTTGAGGGCGGGCGTCAGGACATGTATCTTGACGGCGAGTTCCTCGGCGACCGCATCCGCGAGCACGAGATCTCGCACTATGCTTCCGCGGTTTCCGCTATCCCTGCAGTCAGAGCGTACCTGTTTGATATGCAGAGAAGCATTGCCGACGAAAACAATGTCATTATGGACGGCAGAGATATTGGAACGGTAATCCTGCCCGACGCACAGCTCAAGATATTCCTCACCGCAACCGCAGAGGAGAGAGCAACGCGCCGCACAAACGAGCTTATCGAAAAGGGACAGGCTGCCGATTACGAGCAGGTTCTTGCTGACATCAAGGAACGTGACGAGCGCGACTCGAGCCGTGCCATTGCTCCTTTGAAACCTGCAGATGACGCAATCCTTTTCAACAACACGGGCTATACCCCCGAGCAGTCGCTTTGTGAGCTTCTCGAGATCGTAAAGGACAAGCTTGGCGTTTCGGAGGTCTGCTGATGAAAAGTAAGCTTTATGCTTTTCTTCATTTTCTGCTTGCGGTTCCTGTCAGACTTATTTTCTGTATTTCCTGTAAGACGAGAAAAAAGGAGCCTCCTCTTGAGGACGGCGGTCTCCTTATCTGCGCGAATCATATCTCGGTTCTCGACCCCGTGCTTATCTGCGCGGTGCTGAAAAAGCATCAGCCTCGCCTTATGGCAAAGAAGGAGCTTTTTAAGGTTCCTTTCCTCGGCTGGCTCGTCACTCAGCTCGGTGCTTATCCGATTGACAGACAGGGAGCGAATGCGGACGTTATTATCAAGACCATCAAGATGCTTGAGGACGGCTATTGCGT
>JAZORB010000069.1:0-2596 GCA_045656385.1 Eubacteriales bacterium
CTTGTTGCAGATGACGAATCGATCAAGGGTATCTGGTGCTGTCCCAAGTATTCGAATCCCGACGGCGTTACCTATTCGGACGAAGTAGTTCGCCGATTTGCCGCACTTAACCCCGCTGCTCCCGATTTCAGAATCTTCTGGGATAATGCTTATGCCGTTCACGATCTTTACGACAACGGCGACGAGCTTCTCGATATCTTTGCCGAGTGCCGCAAGACGGGCAATGAGGATATGGTGTATTATTTTGCATCGACCTCGAAGATTACCTTCCCCGGCTCGGGTGTTGCTATCTTTGCCGCTTCGGAGCACAACCTTGAGTTCATCAAGCCGATCATGAACGTTCAGACCATCGGCTTTGACAAGATCAACCAGATCCGCCACGTGCGCTATTTCGACGGCAATGCCGACAATATCCGTAGCCATATGCGTGACCTCGCGGAGATCATCCGCCCTAAGTTCAAGATAGTTATCTCGGCACTCGAGAGAGATCTTGCGGGCACCGGAATCGCTCATTGGACCAACCCCAAGGGCGGCTACTTCATCAGCCTCTATCTTGAGAACGGTACCGCGAAGAGAACCTACGATCTCTGCCTTGGCGCGGGCGTACATCTCACCACCGCGGGCGCGACCTATCCTTACGGAATCGACCCGAACGACTCGAATATCCGCATAGCTCCCACATACCCCTCGAACGACGATCTCGAGATCACAATGGATATCCTTACCCTCTGTGCAAAGATCGCCGCGATCGAGAAGATGATCGGAAAGAAGCTTTGCGATTAAACCCATAAAAAGACCGCGTCCGCGCGGTCTTTTTGAATAATGAAGGTTTGTTATGAAAAAAACACAAAGAAATTCAAATCCATATCCCCACAGCGATTCGAACAAGCGCTATCAGACGTATGAATACTATATGCGCAAGAAATTCGGCGGCAGAGTTGCGAAGATACCGCTTGATGCGGGGCTTTCGTGTCCCAATATTGATGCGGGTGCGGGATGCATTTACTGCTCGGGGCGAGGAAGCGGCGACAGCGTGCCGATGGGACTTCCACTACGCGAGCAGTATGACGAGGGAAGGGCAACACTTTCGTCAAAGTGGTCGACGGAGAAGTGCATAGCCTACCTGCAGGCACACACCAACACCTACGCTCCCGTGGATGTCCTCAGGGGGATCTATGAGGAGATACTGACATATCCGAATCTCTGCGGCATAAGTATCGCCACGCGCGCGGATTGCCTGCCCGAGGACGTCTGTGAGCTTCTCTGCGAGGTTTCGGAGAAAATACCGCTGACGGTCGAGCTTGGGCTTCAAAGCTCGTCTGACACTACGGCGAGACGTATCTGCCGAGGTCATACAATGGCGGATTTTGAGGAAGGCTATGAGCGTCTGCGTCGGTTGGTTCCGAAGGCAGAGGTCTGCGTTCACATAATCTTCGGTCTGCCCGATGAGAGTGATGAGGATATGATGAACACGGTCAAAAAGGTAGCCGAGCTCGCGCCGGAGCAGGTCAAGATCCATCTGCTTCACGTCATCAAGGATACTCCGCTTGGCGACGAATATTTGCGAGGCGAGTATATCCCGCTCGAAAGAGATAGATATATCTCACTTGTTGTTGAGGCGCTTAAGATTCTGCCTCCTGAAACGGTAATATGCAGGCTGACGGGGGATGGCATCGCCGAGGATCTCCTTGCACCCGAATACAGTAAAAGGAAGATTGCAATTCTGAATGACATCGATAAGTTGATGTTTGCCACGGGGGCAACTCAGGGTTGTAATTACAAAAAGAATTAGGCAATTATTATTGAAATTTGCTTACAGGTGTTGACAAAGCGACAATTTTGTTATACAATAATAGTGGATAAAAATTTCCAAAATGCATCGGCGTTCACCGATGACGAAACCGTTTGTTCCCAAGGGGGTCCCGCGGGGACATACATCAAAAGGAGGAGCATAAAATGCTTAACAAAAACAAAAACAATGACATCCACGGTCTGATCATGGATCAGCTTACCGATGTCGAGAACACCCTTGTCGCTCTCGAGGGCTTCATTGCTGCCGCAACCGCTGAAGGCGCAACCGTTGAGCCTCTCCGCGCGCTTTGCAAGACCGTTCGCGAGAAGGAGCACATCGCTGACGTATCTCTCCGTACCATGATCGAAGGCCTTGACGGTCCCTTCCTTCCCTCCACCCGTTCTGACCTTATCTCTATCGCAACCAGCTGTGACAAGATCGCAAACAAGTGCGAGGACGTTGCAAAGCTTATGGTTTACCAGAGATTCTTCTTCCCCGCAGACTGCAACGCATCCATCCTTGAGATCGTTGACATCACCAAGAAGCAGTTTGAACTCCTTAAGAGCGCAGTAAGCCAGCTCTTCGGCAAGTTCAACACCCTTCTCAAGAACCATGCTATTCTTGACGACATCCGCGGTCTTGAATCCCAGGTAGATGCAGTTGAGGAAACCGTTTATCAGCAGATCTTTGATATGGATGAGCTCGCTCTTTCCCAGAAGCTTCAGGCTGTTAACTTCCTTGATATCATCTGTGATATTTCCGATGTAATCGAGAATGTCGCTGACCAGATCCAGATCATGCTCA
>JAZORB010000070.1:0-3700 GCA_045656385.1 Eubacteriales bacterium
CTCTTGTCAGCGCCGTGGCCGGTGATCGGACCAAACTGATCGTTGTAGCCGTCGTTTGAGGCATCAACAGTGGTGATGGTTGCGTTACCGATGTTTACACAGTTTGCAACCTCGGTTCCGGGGTATGCACGACCGATAATACCGCCGCAGATACGCTTTGCGGTTGCGTTACCTGCATTGTAGCAGTTGGAAATTACAGTTTTGTGGTCTGCATCTGCATAGCCGTTAATACCTGCCTGACCAACAACGCCGCCGGTGATTGCGGAAACGGTGGGAAGATCGCCGAAGTTAGCACAGTTCTCGACAATAGCGGGGCAGCCGAAGATTCTGCCGACGATACCGCCAACGTATACGGTGCCTGTTGCGGTGCCGGAGATAGTTCCGTAGTTTACACAACCCGAAATTGTGATAATAGCATAAGTAGGTGTATTGGCATTAGCAAATGCGTCTCCTGCCATAGAACCGATGAGAGCATTGTTCTTGGTAGCGCAAAGATCTGCGTAGCTTACGCAGTTTTCGATAGTGAGAGAAGGCATAGCATCCTTGCTGTTGCCGGCAACAAACTGACCAACGATAGCGCCAACGTACTTTGTACCCTCAAAATAAGAATCCTTGATGGTGAGGTTCTTGATGGTACCGGTTGCGGTTGCGAAGAGAGCAGCAGTCTTTGCGCCCTTGATGTAAAGACCGGAGATGGAATAGCCGTTACCGTCGAAGGTACCGTTGAAAGCAACGGGAGTCCAGTTGTCAGCTGCGGGAGCAGTTGCCCAGACGATATCAGCGGTCATCTTATAGGAAGCACCGTCAACGGGATTCTGTGCGAAGAATGCGAGATCTGCGCCGTTTGCGATAAGATAGGGATCAGCCTCTGTTCCCGCACCGGAAAGAGAAGCGGATACGCTTGTGCCGTCATATACTTCTGCAGCGGATGTACCGATAACTGCGAAGGAGAGTAGCATAGCAGCAGTGATAACGAGTGCTAAAAACTTTTTCATAGTATAGCTCCTTTAAAATATTGATAAATTTATTATACATTATATTATAATAATTGTCAATACTTTTGTAAAAAAAGATAATTAAATTGGATGGAATTCAATACTTTAAACGTAGGATTTGTCAATGTTAATGACAGAAAAATAGCAGGGATCGATCGATTTTACAATGGTTTCGATATTGCCGCGAATTTCCTCGTCGCTCTTCTTGAGATCGTAGGGGATGACGACGTCGAAGATGATATTGGTGTGAGTGGGACCCGTGACCATGCGGAAATCGTGAATTGTGAGATTTGCGTCGATGCAAGTGACAAGAGAGGCGACCTTTTCGCGCACAGATTTTGTCAGCTCGTCGTTCGTTGCGATCGGATCCATGTGGATGACGGCGTCGCAATTAAGATGATGGCGCAGCTCCTTTTCGATATTGTCGATCATATCGTGCGTTTCGAGAAGGTCTGCATCGCAAGATACCTCTGCGTGGAGCGAGATCATCGTGTGCGCCGCCCCCTAATCGTGAACGATCAGATCGTGAATTCCCTCAACTCCCTCATAGGAATAAACGATCTTTTCGATCTCTTTGATGAACTCCTCGCTCGGAGGCGTACCGAGAAGGGGATCCATCGTTTCCTTGACCGCACGCAGACCCGAGAAGAGAATGAAGCCCGAAACGGCAAGACCGCAGTAGGCGTCGATATCAAACGAGGTGAGGCGCGAGATGATGAGGCAGAGAAGTACCGCCGCGGTGGCTATCGAGTCGTTGAGGCTGTCCTGCGCAGTTGCACGCATAGCCGCGGACGAGATCTTCTTGCCGATGCGAAAATTGTAGAGGGCCATATAAGCCTTGACAGCGATCGAGCAGACGAGAATGATAACGGCAACGATGCTGAATTCGACGGGCTCGGGAGTGATGATTTTCTCGATGGAGGTCTTTCCAAGCTCGAATCCCACAAGGATTATGAGCATCGAAACGATCAGCCCCGAAATGTATTCTATTCTGCCGTGACCGAAGGGATGGTCGCGGTCGGGCTTTTGACCCGACATACGGAAGCCGATCAGCGTGATGACCGATGATCCCGCGTCTGTGAGGTTGTTGAAGGCGTCAGCCATGATCGAAATCGAGCCGCTGATAACGCCCGCTAAGAGCTTAATGGCGAAAAGCAGGACGTTGAGGATAATTCCCATAATACCGCAAAGAGTGCCGTATGCACTTCTCACCGCGGGCGACGAGATATCCGAGCTGTCCTTAATGAAGATTTTTGAGAGTAGACTTATCAAAATTAGCCTCCGAAAAAAGATGTTATTGGAGGAACCTATGCGGGCTCCTCCAATATATTTATATGTTGCTTAGTCAACAACTACCACGCCGTCTTCCTTGACGGTGACGGTCATGCCGTCCTTGACGTAGTTGATGAATTCCTCGCCGAGGCAGTCGATAACGGGCATATTGATGTCCTCACACCAAACGCTTGCAAGAATCGCGCCTGCGGCTGCGAGCGAGTCGATATGCTCGGAGAAGAGCATGCAAGCGGGCTGGCGCTTCATCGAGCATGCGCAGTAGAGAACGAGACCGCCGGTGGTCGAGCCGATGGTCTGGGGCAGGCAGAGAGCCTTGCCGCAGAGGGGCTTGCCGTTGAGCTCGGGATTGTTCTGGTCGCCGCACTTTGTTTGCTTGTCGCCAAACTGCAGAGCCATCTGCATAGATGCGAGGGTATTGAAGCCCTGAGTGGTAACGACGGCTTCAGCACTGGTCGTACCGGGGGTTACAACGCGTCCTTTGAATTCTCTCATCTTTACTTAGCTCCTTTCGTAATTGCCGCAAGGATCTCGTCGTCGGTGTAGTAGCGCGCAGAGGTATAGGTGCGGAGCTTGTTGGACGAGGTGATGACGGGCATCTTCTTGCAGAGCGGGTTGTTCATGTACATAAGGGGACAGATATAGGAGGTGATAACGCCGGTTGCCTTGAGACGAGCGGCGTATTCGGTCTTGTTGAATTCCTCAAGAACACCGGGAGCGGCTGTGAATACGGTGGGAATAAGAACGGTCTTGTTGCCCGCCTCTTTGAGTCCTGCTTCAACCTTATCGGTCCAATCCTTGAGCTGCTGGAGAGACATGTGCGGGCATCCCATAAAGCAGAGTTTGGGGGTTGCATCGGGATTCTTCCAGACTATGGGGTAATTTGCCTTTACTCTTTCAAGCTCTTCGTCGGTGATGACGTATTCCTTTGCGCCCTCGGCGATGAGTGCTTTTCCAAGCTCCTTTGCCTCGGGGGTGAGGTTATCGATGTGGTAAAGTCCGACTGCACCGTTCGATGCGGTTGCCGCGCCGAAGTCCTTGAGGTAGGTGCATGCGGAGTCATCAAGCTCCGAGCCGATCCACTTGTCGAGACCGATAACGTAGGGAACATCCTCCATTACCTTCATTCCGATCGCGGAGCCGAGAAGCTGAGCCTCGGGCTTCTTGGTGGTTTCGATCTTGACGATCCAGGTCGCGCGTCTGCCCTCATCGGTGAGAAGACCGAAGTAGGGAACGTAGCCGACGATCGAGCCCATGATATCCATGATGCCCGAGTTACGGTTGCAGCGCGCGCCGAGGACGGAGTTTGCGTAAACAACTGCGGAGGACTCTGCCCAGGAGAGGATGTCGCCCTTCTCGGGCTTGTTGCCAACCTGATCGAGGTAGCAAGCGCAGGTGAAGGCGTCGTCGCTCAT
>JAZORB010000071.1:0-7360 GCA_045656385.1 Eubacteriales bacterium
ATCAATGCCGTTTACCACGTAGTGAAACGCGCCCCAATAGAGCTCGTTCGGCTTTTCTTTTGATACAAGAATCGTTCTCTCACTCTCGGGAAGCTCGCCGAAGGCGGAATCCATCAGATCGTAAAAATCCGTGGTATTATAGGGCTCATTCTCCTCCGTACCGATGTCACCGAGGATCATATCGTTGTTGCCCGCAACGTAAAGAACCTTGCCGTCCTTTACGCCCGACGAAATGCACGAGTGCATTTTCTGCTTGAGATCAAGAAAATTCTTCTTCGGCAGAGCGCAGGATTTGTTCCAATGAGGATAATCCGAAACGTTATCCCCGCCGACGAGAGCGAGGTCGGCGAGCCCGAACTCCTCGGTTGCAAGTTCGCTTGCTTTGATGAGCGATTTTCTCACCGTCGCGGGATAATCGAGCATGGATTGCTGGTTATGTATGTCGGTATAGCAAAAGGCGGTCAGTATCTTATCCATTTTCCGCTCCTCCCGTTTAATCCAACGCCGTGAAATAGTATACGCAAGAATCGAAATCATGCAGTTTTTCATGAATACAGAGCCCCGCGTTCATAAGCGTATCACCCGACAGAACAACGCCCGTCTGCTCGCAAAGGTAACGCTTATTCGGGTCAAGTCCCTTGAGGCGGATGTAGTGCAGGTCATAAATGCTGCTTCTCATAACCGCGTAGGTGACGAGCGCCTCCCTCTCATCCTCCGAAACATAGCTCCACGCACATCTCGTTCTGTCCTTCCAGGGGGAGATGAGGCGGTAAAGCTCGCCGTAATTGATGACGTTGTAATATTTACGGTACTCGTCGCACTGTGCGCGAACCATTTCCTTTTCATCGTCAGTAAGTTTGGTCAGGTCAAGCTCGTATCCAAACGTACCCGCCATTGCAACGTGTCCGCGGGTCTTGAGGGGCGAAATTCTTCCCGTCTGATGGTTCGGGCAGGCGGATACGTGCGAGCCGACCGCAGACGTGGGATAGCACATCGAGGTGCCGTACTGAATCTCAAGTCTTTCGATAGCGTCGGTATCGTCGCTCGTCCAGAACTGCGGTGAATAATAGAGCCAAGCGGGGTCAAATCGACCGCCGCCGCTTGCACAACCTTCAAGCAGAAGGTGCGGATATGCGGTGAGCACGCGCTCGAGCAATTCGTAAAGTCCGAGAACGTATCTGTGGAAAACCTCCTGCTGACGCTCGGCACCCACAGTCGCGCTTCCAACCTCGGTAAGGCTGCGGTTGAAATCCCACTTGATATAAGCAATATTCGCGCTGTCCATGACCTTCTTAATGCAGCCAAACAGGTAATCTCTGACGTCCTCGCGGGTCATATCAAGGACGTACTGATACCTCGCGATACTCATTGCTCTTCCCGGAGTCTGCAGAGCCCATTCGGGATGCGCGCGGAAAAGCTCGCTGTCCTTCGATACCATTTCGGGCTCGAACCATATGCCGAACTTGAGCCCAAGACCGTTCACTCTCTGCACGAGCTTACCGAGTCCGCCCTTGAGCTTTTCCTCATTGACAAACCAATCTCCGAGAGCCGAATGCGAGGAATTGCGGTCGCCGAACCAGCCGTCGTCCATAACGAGCATCTCAATTCCCAGCTCGGACGCCGTTTTTGCTATGTCATAGAGCTTTTCTTCATTGAAATCAAAGTAGGTCGCCTCCCAGTTGTTAACGAGAATCGGGCGGCGCCGTGTTTTCCACTCGCCGCGACAGAGGTTGTTTCTGTAAAGCTTGTGGAAGGTACGGCTCATGCCGCCAAGACCCTCGGAGGAATAAACCATCACGGCTTCGGGAGCGACAAAGTGCTCACCGGGCTCAAGACGCCAAGAGAATCCCTCGGGATTTATACCGATAAGCACTCGCGCGCCGCCGTCCGAATCCATCTCAGCGGAGGCGAGGAAGTTTCCGGTGTAAACGAGATTGAAGCCATAAACGTCGCCAAAATCCTCGGTTGCATCATGCGAAGCGAGCGCGATAAAGGGATTGTGCATGTGCGAGGAGCAGCCAAGCTTGCTCGACACGCTCTGCGAACCGTGAATGAGCGGCACTCTTTCAAATCTGCGCTCCTTGGACCAGCTTCCGTAAAGGTGAATGAAGTCCATATCCCTCGCATCGTGGAAATCCACGCAAGCGCTCAGCACTCGCTGGATATTCATCACCTTGTCGGAGGTATTTCTGACAACCGCGTGACGGGTCATAGCCGCAAGATTTTCAAAAACGGTATAAAAAAGCGTGACCTCGGCAAGACTTACGGAATCGATGCAGGTGATCTCGAGTGTCGTCGCCTCGTCCTCGTTTGCATATGTAGCGGGCTGACCCTCGATCTTCGGCTTTCCCGCGTAAATTTTATGCGATACGTACTTAATATCTGTGTCAGCCGTTCCGTTATCGCGAAGGATCGAGAGCGCGCTCGCTCTGAAATCGCCGCAACCGTTGCAGGAATACTCCATGCGGTGAACCGACTTGCTGAAAAAGGGCACGCCACCCCCTTCCATCTCAACGCGCGGAAAATGCGAGGAATGGCGGTGGGCAAAGTTCAAATATTCAAGCGCGTCATCACTTATCAGCGCGCCGTAATAGTTATGCATAAGATAACCGTACCCGTTTACCTGCATAACGTAACTCGTGGTATTGGTATCCAGCTTAAAACTCATTCTTTCGGGATTAAAGTTGATAGGCATAAGAAATCTCCTTTATTTTCATAACGTTGGGTAAAAATCTCATTTTAAAATATTATATCATATAAAAAGACTTTTTTCAATACTTGGCTGTTATTTAGAAAAAAACGGGTCTGTCTCACTAGAAGTGAGACAGACCATCGTGTATCTATTCTTTTCTTTTGAAAACATAAAGGTTCGGCTCTGCACCGCCGTAAAAGTAATCGCCCGACTTGTGCTGAACGAATAGATAGTTCTTTCCCGCGATCTCTTTGATAATATACTCTTCCGCAGTTGCTTCATGATCGTTAAGCACAAAGCCTTTTGTATAGCGCAGCAGAAGCTTTATATTTCTTTTTCCGTTGCGAACAGTTTTTTCGCATAAGCCGCGCGGCGAAAAGATCAATTTTTTGGTATAGCATTCCTCGTCCGGAGTAAAGCGTCTGTTTGCTTCAAAGTGCTCCACGCTCGGAACATAATCACAAACCTCCCAATCACCGAGAACCGCTTCGTCCTCATCAAATCCCCGATCGGTATCATCCTTGTTCTTTCGTATATCAAATTCAGTATACGATTTGTTGTCGATCTGCTTATAAAGCAGCGGCACGCTCGACTCGCCTTTTTCGATGCATCTATCATACAAATAATCAAGGACCATGTATTTTTCTTCCTTATATATAATGATCCTGTAATTATTCGGTATCACAAAATTATACCTCGGCGCAATCCTGTAAAGCACGCCCTTTGTCCAAAAATAACGCCATGCGGGTGAGCCGCCGGGGAGGAAGTAAATCTCGCGGTCGGTTTCATCCTCGATTGTGTCGCTCAAAGACCCGAAGACATCCGAACTTTCAACAACTCGCCCGCATAGCACCCATTTACCGATGACATCGACATCATTTTCAAAAGGCATACTGAAAATATCTTTAATACTCTGATAAAAGCGATCGGGGGCGCTGACGATAGTATCGATCGCGGCGATATTGTTGTTTAGCTTGTTTACTTTTTCGGAAAGTTCGTTCTTTTTTTCAAATAGCTTTTGCTGTGCATCTTCGGCAGACATTGAAAAAATCTCTTTTATCTCGTCAAGTGAAAAGCCCATTTCTTTATAAAACGTGATCTTTTTGAATCTTTCAACGGCATCGAGCGAGTAATAACGATATCCGCTTTCGCTATCCACGCGGTCGGCGCAAAGCACGCCCTCGCTATCGTAATATCGGAGAGTGTGCGTTGTCGTACCGCAGATTTTTGCGAGTTCGCTGATCTTTATCAATTTTTCTTCTCCCCCACAGCACAAACCTTTTCAATCAACTTCGAGGATTCAAGATCATCAAGCGAGATCGGAACGCTCTCGCCACCCCACGATTCGCAGGAAAGGCGGTAAGATTTCTTGTTTGACACCTTCGGAATTGCCGATTCTATCACCAAAACACGCTCGCCCTTGCCAATCTCATATGCGGTTTCGGTCCCCGTTTCGCTTATAAGATCAATAACGCGCGCTTTTATCGCGATCTTATCTTCAAGAAAATCAAAGGAAGTGACAAAATAACGCTCTGAACGAAGCTTCTGATCCTTTCCCCTGATAGCATTCGCTTCAAGATCGAATCCCGAAACAGAATTTGTCGCTGCCCGGTCAATGCCGTTTTCGTCAAGCAGCCGCGCAAGCTCCGTATCAACTTCCTCGTCCTTCGCGCGCGAAGAACGCGAAAGCACCAGAACTACAATCGAAACTCCGAGCAATCCAAATCCGATAGGACCGCCTCCCCATACAACTGTACCCACGATCGCACCGATCACCGCAGACACAATGCATATCACATCGAGCACGGAAAAGCTCTTTTGCGAAAAGTATTTTGCCACATTATTCTTCTTCATAATTGATACCGCCTTTTATAGATTTTATAAGTGTGTGTCCGCACGATCTGCACACAATGTCATCTGTCAAATTTGTCGTCCCGCATACAGCGCAAATAAGGCGTGTATTCTGACCTTTGGGAAGAATGACCGTATATCGACTTCCATACAAATGAAAAACACAGTCATTTTTTTGATAATGTTCGATTGGTTGAAGACTGCCGACTCTCGCTTCGAGAGCTTTTTTGCGTATCAGCCGCCCGTCCGGCAACTCTACAGTCAGATAAATGGTATTCTTTCTGTATGCCCCTTCGATAGTGGGCCAGGCAGAAGATTCATTATCTATCGTGGTAATCAAACTAACATCAGTGACCTCTCCAAAATACGTCCTGTCTAACAGCTTGAACGGAACGCCCGTCAGCGCAAAAGGCATAAGCATAATAAGAAAATATCCCGAAGCTCTGAAAACCTCGTTGGTGTTATTGAATATCCGTCCGCCCCATATGATCAGAACGGTTCCGAACAAAATTATCAAAACAAAGCAAGGGATAATTCTCTTCAGCGCTTGCTTGAGCGAAAATCTCCGCAGGTCCTTTGGCAGTATAAAGCCTTTCCTCATCGTCATTGCTCCCATATATGATGTTACATATATTATAACATTAGAGTCTACTCTAATGTCAAGGGGTTTTTAAAAAAATTATATAAAATATGTTCCCCGCCGCTTTTCACGCGGCGGGGATAGCCTTATTCATATATAAATTTTTCCGTGCTTTTATCTGTACGGCGATAGATATACTCATCATCGCCGCATCCTTGCAGCACGATCTCGTCAACGGTGTAGCGCTTAACGGACCCCAAATGGCAACCACATAAAAATGGAACTTTGTTACACGGGGAGTGGGAAGAATTAAGATACACTTTTCAGAAATAACAAAACAAAAAAGAAGCCAAGGAACGAGTCCTTGGTCTCTTTCTTTGACACAACAATTTTCAGTCCCGGGCACGATAGCTTTGAATCACATATTCGGCAAAGAGGTGGCCGAGCTTCAGCTCACAGAGGGCGTCATAATGCCCCCAATCGGGATCTCCCTCCGGCTCGTGTATTGTGGTCAAGCCGGCATCTATGGTCGAAAAATACAGATTCAGCGGTGAAAGCTCCGCAAAACGCCGCTTCGCCTCATTGACAGTCGGGTACCCCGGCTCACAATACGGGCTACTCGATATTCCGGCATCAATAAAATAAATTCCTCCGTCCTCGGCAAAAGGAGCGAGGTCCTCCCGCAAATAAAAAACAAATGCGTTTTGATTGTCAAAATACCGCTCCGCCTTGAATTCGGTAGTGTCCGATTCCCCCTGCATCCAGCAGACCGCTCCTATTCGCGCATCGTACCCAAGATCTGCAAGGTGCTCCATATTAGCGGTGACAAAGGCAAGAAAAGCTTGATAGATCGAGCCTCTCTGCCCGCCGCACAGCCAATGATAATGTAGCGAATAGCCGGACATGGTATATTTAAAAATAAACACAGTTTCGTCGGGAAAGGCAGCGGATAGCGCGTCCGCCATTCCAACCTCGGGACCGAAAAAGCCGCTCGCAGCACCGCAGTTAACGTCGACCTTTACGTACTCGCCCTCCGAGCAGACGTTATGGTCATCTATGCAATAATTTATCAAAACCGATGGATACCCCGCGCTGTATCGAGCAAAATCCTCCGGAGAGGAATTCTTCTCGAGATAGCTGACGATGGAACTGCCACTTGCATTGCTCTGTCCCAAAAGCAAGATGACCTTAGCTCTCTGCCCATCTCCGCGAGGCAGATTCTCGGAAAGTCGGTAATCGGTATTCATGTTCAGCACAACCGTCTCATCGACCGTCGTATCCGGCCCGCGCCCCTCGATACACGAAGCTGCACATAAACAAACGGCACTGAGAAGAATCAAGCAAACGATGCGAAAAACCCTATTTGACATGATAAAGTCCTCCCTCGCCAAATTTCTTACGCATATTATAGCATAAAAGTCGAAAGGTGTCAATCAAAACGTCGAGGGAATTGAGAATATATGTAGCAAACAGGCTGTTGAAGTTTAGTTGTAGAGGTTCGAGGTATTGCTGGGCTCGAAGAAAGAGAGCGGAAAAGATAAAAAAGACAACCTGGATTAACCCAGTTGCCGCCTTTGGCGCCAACAGCGCATATTCTCTTGAGGTCTAGACGACCTCATGCCGCAAGCGGCACCGAGAATAAGCGGTCAGGTGCTCCACCGCCATGCTCATAATACACGGAAATTATAGGCGCGGGATCGTCATGGACGCTCGTTAAATTCCGTAAATTTTATATAAATTGGCTTTTTATCGTCGGGATCGATCAAACCGCTGTCTTTAAATTCCATCTTCGTCTATATTATTTCATCATCGTTACTTTTACAGTTTTAACAACATAACTGTTAAAGCCATTCAAAAGCATTTGAGTGGAAAGATTTTTGCTATCAACAGCCAAAAGTGCCTCTCTGAAAGCAAATGACGGAAGATCAATGCCGCCATCATGCCACATACAAATCATTTTTTCAATTTTAGAATCGCCGCTTTTCTTTTTCTCGATCAAAAACTTCATTGCCCCCTCTGCATCGCACGCTGAGTTCATATCTTGAAATGAGATAGAATAAATCGCACCGCCCGAAGTAAGCATCACTACCGTATTACCGTCTGAAAGTTGGTCTGCTTCTTTCCTTGCTCTATCCAAAAGCATTTGCCATTGAACGTCTAAATTATCATTTCCCTTCTCGTTCATCCAAGACCTGCAATTGGGGCTTGGGAAAAATTTATTCAAAGATTCCATAAAC
>JAZORB010000072.1:0-2106 GCA_045656385.1 Eubacteriales bacterium
TCAAGAAGCTCGGCGTTAAGGTTGAGACCAACGTTGTTATCGGTAAGACCCTTACCGTTGACGAGCTCTTCGACATGGGCTTGGAGGCTGTATTTATCGGCTCCGGCGCAGGTCTTCCCAACTTCATGGGCATTCCCGGCGAGTCCTACAAGGGCGTATATTCCGCAAATGAGTTCCTCACCAGAAGCAATCTGATGAAGGCATATCTCGATAATCCCGAAACTCCCATCATGAAGGGCGGCAAGGTTGCTGTCGTTGGCGGCGGTAACGTTGCTATGGACGCTGCAAGAACCGCACTCCGTCTTGGCGCAGAGAAGGTTTACATTGTTTACCGTCGTTCGATGGAAGAGCTTCCCGCACGTAAGGAAGAGGTTGAGCATGCTGAGGAAGAGGGAATCGAATTCCGCCTCCTTTGCAACCCCACCGAGATTATCGGCTACAACAACCCCGAAGATCCCCGCGATCCCAAGAACGGTTTTGTTACCGGCATGAAGTGTGTCAAGATGGAGCTTGGCGAGCCCGATGCAAAGGGTCGTCGTCGTCCCGTTGTTATCCCCGATAGCGAATTCGAGATCGAGGTTGACACCGTTGTTATCTCCATCGGTACTTCCCCCAACCCGCTTATCAAGTCCACCACCGAGGGCCTTGAGGTTAACGCACACGGCGGTATCATCGTTAACGAGGACGGTCTTTCCTCCCGTAACGCTGTTTACGCAGGCGGCGACGTTGTAACCGGTGCGGCTACCGTTATTTCCGCAATGGGCGCAGGTAAGACTGCTGCTAAGGCAATCGACGAGTATCTTTCCAAGTAATTGGTTTTTAATTCTTCCGTGACTGTGATTTTTCAGTCACGGAAGAATACTATTGAACGAAAGTAATTAGGCTTTGATTATTTTTGTCACAAATTAATTTTGCGCAATAACTATGCGCCTATAAGGAGAACAAAATGAGCACAACCTTCGATTTCTGTGTTGTAGATGAGATACTTTCGTCCTACAAGTGCAGTCAGCAGGCAATAATTGCCATTCTCCAGGATATCCAGGAGCATTACAGATACCTCCCCGAGGAGGTCTTCCCCTATCTTGCATCCAAACTCGGTATGACAGAAGCGGGAATTTACAGCATCGCAACCTTTTATGAGAATTTCTCCCTTGAGCCCAAGGGTAAATACGTTATCAAGATCTGTGACGGTACCGCGTGTCACGTAAGAAGATCTATCCCGATCCTCGAGCGCATTCGCTCCGAGCTTGGTCTGAGCGAAGCAAAGAAGACCACCGATGACCGTTATTTCACAGTTGAAACAGTTTCTTGCCTCGGCGCTTGCGGACTTGCTCCCGTAATCACCGTCAATGACGTCGTTCATCCCGAAATGACCCCCGACAAGGCTTCTGCTCTCTTGAAGCAGCTTAAGGAGGAGATCGAGAATGCTTAATAACAGACAGGAATTTATTGCCTACCGCGAAGATTCGGTTAAGGCATATGCGGCGCAGACAAAGAAGATCATCGTTTGCGCAGGAACCGGCTGTGTAGCCGGCGGTTCTCTCCACATCCATGCAAAGCTCAATGAGATCATGCAGGCGAAGGGACTTCCCGTAGCCGTTGAGCTTATGGTCGATCCTCACGGTGAGGAAGTCGGACTCAAGAAGAGCGGATGCCACGGCTTCTGCGAAATGGGTCCCCTTGTCCGCATCGAGCCCCAGGGCTGGCTTTACACCAAGGTAAAGATCGAGGATTGCGAGGAGATCGTAGAAAAGACAATTGTCAGCGGCGAGTGCATCGACCGTCTGGTTTATAAAAAGAACGGTGAGATCTACCGCGAGCAGTCGCAGATCCCCTTCTACAAGCAGCAGACCCGTGTCGTTCTTGAGCACTGCGGAAAGATCGACTCGGATTCTATCCGCGAGTATATCGCTATCGGCGGCTATTCGGCATTTGAAAAGGCTCTCTTTGATATGTCGGGCGCAGAGATCATTGCTGAGGTCTCCAAGTCCGAGCTCCGCGGACGCGGAGGAGGCGGATTCCCCGCAGGTAAGAAGTGGGAGCAGGTTGCAAGACAGAAGGAAACGCAGAGATACGTTGTTTGTAACGGTGACGAGGGCGACCCCG
>JAZORB010000073.1:0-9051 GCA_045656385.1 Eubacteriales bacterium
TTCTTATTCCTTACGGGGGTCAATGTACTTAACAGCATCTGCGAATCTGCCGTATGTACCCTTGGACTTCTCGTATGCTTCGTTAGGCTCCATGCCCTTCTTGATGAAGTCGGTCATCTTGCCGAGAGATACGAACTCGTAACCGATAACCTGATTATCAGCGTCAAGAGCCATTCTTGTGCAATAACCCTCGGTCATTTCAAGGTAACGAACACCCTTTGCCTTAGTACCGTACATAGTACCAACCATGGATCTCTCGCCCTTACCGAGGTCTTCCATACCTGCTCCGATAACAAGACCGCCCTCAGAGAATGCGGACTGAGAACGTCCGTAAACGATCTGGAGGAACAGCTCTCTCATAGCTGTGTTGATAGCGTCGCAAACGAGGTCTGTGTTAAGAGCCTCAAGCAGAGTCTTGCCGGGAAGGATCTCAGCAGCCATAGCTGCGGAGTGTGTCATACCGGAGCATCCGATGGTCTCTACAAGAGCCTCTTCGATGATACCGTTCTTGACATTGAGGGAAAGCTTACAAGCTCCCTGCTGGGGTGCACACCATCCCACACCGTGGGTGTATGCGGAAATATCGGTGATCTGCTTTGCCTGGATCCATTTGCCCTCTTCGGGAATGGGTGCGGGTCCGTGATCGCAGCCCTTCTTAACAACGCACATCTGCGCTACTTCGTGGCTCTGTGCGTAAGGGCATTCACTTACGTTGCTCATTGGTTTTATCTCCTTGTTTTTTAATTTTGTCAATTTTATTTTGCAGCTTCGATAAGGGGGCTTACCGCTTCTGCATAAAGCTTGCCGATAAAGGCTCTGCCGTTATCGTTGGGATGAACGCCGTCCGCCGAATAGAATTTCGGCTCGGGCTGGGTCTTGAGCGCTTCTGCGAAGATCTCGTCAAGAGGAATGTATACATCTGCAAATTCGTCAGCAAGCTTGCGCACGATCGCGATGACGCGGTCGACCTCGCCTCTCCAGGATTCCTTTGCCTCGTCATCGAGGAGGAAGGGAGCGAGCATAACGATATTTGCATTTGTTTCTTTCTTGAGTCTCTCGAGGATCGCGCGGTAATTGGTTTCTACCTGTGCATCGGTGGTCGCGATGTTGGTGCCGCCGTGACGGTGCCAGACATCGTTGATACCGATGAGGATCGAAATGATATCGGGATCGAAAGCGATCGCATCGGGATAGAGGCGGTCAAAAAGCTGATCGGTGCGGTTTCCGCTGATGCCGAAATTGATGAATTCAATGTCTGTATCCGGGAAAGCCTCTTTGATATATTCTGCGGCGAATTTGGGATAACCCATGCCAAGCTGGTGATAATTTCTCTTATCTCTGCCGGCGTCGGTTATGCTGTCGCCCTGAAATACGATCTTCATTTTTTATTTTACGATCTCGCCTTCAACTGCGCCGAAAGCTGCAGCTGCATTGCACTCGTCGGTGTCGATGTGCATAGCAAGCGCGAAGTTGGGGTTAACACGTACAACAACGTCCTCGAAAATAACGGGACGAGCGGTGTTAAGCTTAACAGCAACGATCTCCTTGTCGGAAACGCCGAGTTCCTCAGCGTCAGCGGGAGTCATATGGATGTGTCTCTTTGCAACGATAGCGCCGTCAGCGATCTCGATCTCGCCTGCGGGACCAACGAGCTTGAGGCCGGGGGTACCTGCGGTGTCGCCGCTCTCGCGGATGGGGGGAGTGATGCCGAGTGCACGTGCATCGGTGAAGGAAAGCTCAACCTGGTTTGCGGGACGGGTGGGACCGAGAACGCTCATAGCGAGGCTGCCCTTGGGGCCGACAACGGTAAGCTTTTCGTTTGCGCAAGCAAACTGGCCGGGCTGGCTGAGCATCTTCTTAACGATGAGCTCCGCACCCTTGCCGTAAAGGATCTCGACTGCTTCTGCGGTGAGGTGGCAGTGGCGTGCCGATGTTTCAACGATAAAAGTCTTGGACATTTTTATGTATCTCCTATCATAGTAATTTCGGTTGTAAAGTCATACCAATTAATTATATCATAAAATTTGTCGATTGTAAATCCCTTTGGCGATTTTTCCTTGCGGCAAATTGCAATAAATTGATAAATATTTATTATTTAAATAAATATCTTGACTTTTTTTTCGATTTGTGATAAAATAAAACCACCTATTTTACTTTTTGGAGGAAATCACTATGAGAACCAATTTGATCCGTATTGTATCTTTTGCGCTGTTGATGGCAATGATGCTTGGCGCCGTTGCTTGTGCAGATACTACGCCCGAAGGCACCCCCGAAACATCGGGAAATGATCCCGCCGTTGCTGAAACGACCGAGGCGATCACCCCGGAAACTACAGAAATCAACGCTGAAAATCTTCTCGGCGAGAGAAATTTTGGCGGCGAAACGCTTACTATCTATGCCCGTAAGTATAACGGCGCGTGGTCGAGCGATCTTCTTGTTGAGGACGAGGACGGAACAGTCGTAAACAACGCTATCTATAAGAGAAACGCAAAGCTTTCCACACTCTATTCCGTCAACTTTGAGCAGATCGAAAGCGGTAAGCGCGACTGTCTTGACGACTTTGTTAAGGTGATTTCCTCGGGCGATACCACCATTCACGCAACCTATCTCGGTCTTACCGATGCCGCAACCGCTGCACAGCGCGGTTACCTTCACGACATTACCAAACTCGAGAACGTCAACCTTGAGGGTGAGTGGTGGACACAGTCCCTGAACAAGGCTTGGTCCATCGGCAACAGACAGTATTTTGCAACCGGTGCGATCACAACCATCGACGACCAGGCGATCCGTACCATGTTTTTCAACAAGCAAATTATCGCAGAGCACAATCTCAAGACGATCTATGATCTCGTTTACGATAACGAGTGGGTGTTCGAAAAATTCTTTGAATATGCAGAGATCGCAAATAAGGATGATGGCGACGGTCAGCCCTCTCTCGGCGATACCTTTGGTGCTTGCGCGCAGAATACTCTCGGATTTATGATGACCATGGGTTCGGGTGAAATGCTTGCATCCAAGGATGCGGACGATTATCCCATCATTGCCGCAAACAGCTCTGCTACCCGCTTTATCGACGTTGTAACTTATCTTACCGAAAAGATCTCGGGCAACAATGCTATCTATCAGGGTGATGACGAAGTCATCCGTGACATCTTCGGCAACAATCAGTCGCTCTTCTACGCAGAGGTTCTTATGCACGCACAGACTATGCGCGTAAACTATGACGTTGACTTCGGTATCATCCCCATGCCCAAGTACAATGCCGATCAGGAAAATTACTATCAGTATTCGACCGGTAGAAACACCACCGTTATCGCGTTCCCGAACGCAACAACGGGTGATGACCTCGATATGGGAACCTTTATGATCGAGGCAATGGCTATCGAATCGGTCAACACCGTAAAGCCCGCTTACTATGATATTTGTCTTAAGGGCAGATACGCAGGCGATGCAAAGGACATTGATATGCTTGATATCGTCACTACCAGCGTTGCAACCGACTATGCGGAGATATACGCTTGGGGTAGCTTCCATTCCACAGTTCAAACCGCGATCACTTCGGGTTCTCCCATTGCGAGCATCCTCAAGAAGAATTCCGTTGCCGCTGAAAAGGTTATGAAGAAGACCATCGACGACTTTATGAAGCTTAACTGATAAAATTTTAGGAGATTTGAGTTATGAAAAACATCTTCATCCGTCTGACTTCATCGTTCCTTCTTATGGCGATGCTTGCCACGGCAGTTGCATGCGCCGAAACCGGCTCGGTTGAGGAGACCACTGTTACTGCGCAGACCGAGGCGGTTGCAGATACCGTAGCTGCTACAGAACCCGAAACAACGGTTGTCAACGCCGAGAACATTCTCGGTCCCAAAGATTTCGGCGGTGAGACTCTCATCTTCTACTCCCGTAAGTATAACGGTGCTTGGTCGAGTGACCTCCTTGTTGAGGATGAGGACGGAACGGTCGTAAACAACGCGATCTACAGAAGAAATGCAAAGCTTTCCGCACTCTATTCCTGCAACTTCGAGCAGATCGAAAGCGGCAAGCGCGACTGTCTTGACGATTTCATAAATGTCATCTCTTCGGGTGACAGCAAGGTTGGTGCTGCTTACCTCGGTCTTACGGATGCCGCAACCGCAGCACAGCGCGGCTATCTTCTCGATATTACCAAACTCGAAAACGTCAACCTTGAGGGTGAGTGGTGGACACAGTCGCTGAATAAGGCTTGGTCGATCGGACACAAGCAGTATTTTGCAACCGGCGCGATCACCACTATCGATGACAAGGCGATCCGTACAATGTTCTTCAATAAGGATATTATCGCAGAGCACAATCTAAAGACCATTTACGCCCTCGTTGACGACAACGAGTGGGTTTACGAGAAATTCTTCGAGTATTCCGAGATTGCGAAGAAGGATGATGGCGACGGACAGGTGGGACTCACCGATATCTTCGGCGCTTGCGCACAAGGCTTCGGCTTTGTGTTGACTATGAGTTCGGGCGAAATGCTCGTAGGCAAGGTTGCGGACGATTATCCCATCATTGCCGCAAACAGCTCTGCTACCCGCTTTATTGACGTTGTAACATACCTTACCGAAAAGATTTCGGGTAATTCCGCGCTCTATGAGGGCGCAGGTCAGGACGTAAGTAAGCTCTTTGGCAACAAGCAGTCGCTTTTCTACGCAGAGGTACTCACTGAGGCTCAGACTATGCGTACCGGCTATGACATCAATTTTGGTATCATCCCGATGCCCAAGTACAACTCCGAGCAAGAGAATTACTATCAGTATTCCACGGGCAGAAATACCACCGTTATCTGCTTCCCCCATACTGCAAACGGTGATACCCTTGATATGTCGACCTTCCTTGTTGAAGCTATGGCAATCGAATCCGTAAATACCGTAAAGCCAGCTTACTACGATGTTTGCCTAAAGGGCAGATACGCGGACGATGCGGAATCCGCTGCTATGCTTGACATCATTACCACCAGCGTTGCAACCGACTTTGCAGAGATATACGGTTGGGGCGGCTTCCATTCCACCGTTCAGAGCGCTATTACTTCGGGAGCTCCTATCGCGAGCATCCTCAAGAAGAATTCCGTTGCTGCTGAAAAGGTTATGAAAAAGGCTATCGATGACTTTATGAAGCTCAATTAAAGCAAAAGGTTGAAAATATGAAAAAAACAATTGTTAGTTTGACCTCTTTGTTGCTTCTTCTTGTAATGTTAATTTCCGCAGTTTCCTGCGCACAGACCGGTATGGGTGATGAAAGCACCGCACCCGCGCAAACAGAAGCAGCAGGTGGAGAAAATCCCGTTGTTACCGAAGCGGAGACCACAGCGTTTAATGCTGAAAATATTCTTGGCTTGCGCGACCTGACCGGCGAGACCGTTACATTCTTCAGCCGAATCTACAATGGTCCTTGGGGCAGTGACCTCTTTGTCGAGGATATCGACGGAACTGTTCTTAATGATGCTATCTACCAAAGAAACTCTACCATTTCCGAAAAATACGGAGTTCGGTTTGAAGAGATCGAAAGCGGAAACATCACATTTCGCAATGATGTTGGAAACCGCATTGCTTCGGGTGATACGTCATATCAAGTGCTCTATATGGGACTTGCCGATGCTGCGTTTGCGGCGCAGACCGGTTATCTTCAGGATATGACCGATATCGAAAATATCGATCTTGACGGTCATTGGTGGACACAGTCTTCGAACAAGGCGTGGTCCATCGGCAACAGACAGTATTTTGCAACCGGTGCGATCACCACTATTGATGACCGTGCTATCCGTACAATGTTTTTTAACAAGGACATCATTCAGAATCTTCAGCTGAAGACTATATATGACCTTGTAAACGATAATGAATGGGTGTATGAGAAGTTCTTCGAGTACGTTGAGGCGGCAAAGGCCGATGACGGCGACGGAGTTCCCACTCTCAGTGATACGTACGGAGCATCCGCTCAGGTTACCTTCGGCTTTATGATGACGATGGCTTCGGGTGAGATGCTTACAAAGAAGGATGCCGATGATCTTCCTTATCTTGTTGCTAACGATAATGCTCGCTTCACTGACGTAGTGGGCTATCTCACCGAGAAGATCGCAAACAATGACGGCATTTACCTTGGTGCTGACCAGGACATCAGAGATCTTTTCGGAAACGGACAGTCGCTCTTTTGGGCAGAGGTTCTTGAGCATGCACAGACTATGAGAACGAATTACGACCTCAACTTCGGTATCATCCCCATGCCAAAGTATACAGCGGATCAGGAAAATTATCATCAGTATACCACCGGATATTGCACCACCGTGCTCTGCTTCCCGACAACTACAAAGGACGAGGCACTTGACGTTTCGAGCTTCGTTGTTGAAGCTATGTCCATCGAGTCTGTTGAAACTGTTGTTCCCGCTTACTATGATATTTGTCTTAAAGGCAGATATGCAGACGATGCGGAATCGGCGGCTATGCTTGATATCATTACCGTAAGCGTATCTTCCGACTGGGCAGAGATCCTCAGCTGGGGCGGCTTCAAGACAGCTGTTCAGGATGCTATCTCTGCAGGTACGTCAATTTCTTCTGTCATCAAGGCAAATTCACCTATGACCAAAAAGGCTATCCAAAAGTCTATTGAAGCTTTCCAAAAGCTTCCGTAAAATAAAAGATCGGCTGTTGCTTTCGCAACAGCCGAAGCTTTAATTGTCGTTTTCACTATCTGCGGCGGAGCTGTCGATCATGCTCTCGCCGAGGATATAGGCGATAAGCACGCCCGCGGCGGAGATTATGGCGGTCATCTCGGTAATAACCGATTCTCCCGCACCGCAAAAGACGGCAACTGCGCCGACAAATCCCGCAAGCGCCGCCCAGAATTTGCGCGATGAGAGCTTGCGCTTCCAATCAATTCCCATCAGTTAATCTCCTTTCTGCCTTCGCTGACCTCAAGAAGACTGAGGCGCGTTTCGTGATCGCCGATCTTTTCGTAAAAAATTCGGTTTTTTTCCGACTGAGCGGAAACACTCTCGTTGAGGTTATGAACGGCGTCCTCAAGCGAGGTGAGCGTGCGGTTGAGTTTTGCCACGATCTTGAAGATAGCGATAAGCGAACCGCAAAGGGTCATAAGACCAGTCAATATTTCCCAAGTCATATTTATCTTTCCTTTTTGTGATTGTACCCGACTTGGCTCTATTATACAATAAAAATTATACGCGTGACTGACAGAAATCTGTCAAAAGGATAAAAATGAAAAAAGAAACAAGAAAACCCGATACCGTGCGCGGCGAGATCGTTGCCTCCGAGCTTGAAAAGCTATATCCCGATTCTGCTTGCTCCCTCGATTGGGGAGGCGGTGAGGCTTGGAAGCTGATGGTCATGGGCAGGCTTTCCGCCCAATGCACCGACGCGCGTGTCAATATAGTTTGCAAAGATCTGTTCGAGAAATATCCCACCCTTTCTTCGCTTGCCGATGCCGAGCTTTCGGAGATAGAGAACATAGTTCGCCCTTGCGGGCTTTACCGCACAAAGGCGGCATCTATCAAGGCGGCGTGTATAAAGCTTCGCGATGAATACGGCGGGGAATTGCCGCGCGACGTCGATAAGCTCTGCGAGTTCCCGGGAGTCGGGCGCAAGATCGCAAATCTTCTGCTCGGCGATGTTTTCGGCATACCCGGCATCGTTGCAGATACGCATTGCATCAGAATTTGCGGCAGACTCGGATTCTATCCCGAGGATCTCAAGGACCCCGTAAAGGTCGAGCGCATATTGACCGACGCCATCCCGAAGGATAAGCAGACCGATACCTGCCATCGCCTCGTTGACTTCGGCCGCGACATTTGCCGCGCGCAGTCGCCGAGATGCGATGCCTGCCCCGAGGCGCGGAAAAATATTTGCACTCATATAAAAAATTCTTGACAAACTGAATAATTTACGATATAATGTAATTATCAATCAAGAAAGGATGATGACAATGAACAGAAACGTAAAACACTTGGCGCCCCGCGCGCTTTATGAGTCAAAATTCACTTCCGCCAGATACAACCTGCTTTTGGTTGTTGGTATGACGCTGATCAATATAGTCATGCTGTTCCTCGGCGGATCCTCCTATTTCCTTTTCTCTGCCACCATTCCCTATAGCCTTTCTATTGACGCTGCTTATTATACGGGAAGACTTCCCGATGAGTATTATTTGGATTGGCCCGAGAGTGCAGCCTTCCTCAGCGACGGTTATTTGGTCGTAATGCTCGGCATAGCGTTGGCTATCCTTGCGGTATATCTTTGCTGCTTCCTCTTTTCGAAGAAGTTCAAAACCGGTTGGATGATTGCCGCAACGGTTATGTTCGTGCTCGACACGCTTTACATGGTGTTCATTTACGGAGTGGGCGTTGATTCCCTGATGGACATCCTCCTCCACGCATGGGTGCTTTATTACCTCATTTCGGGTGTCGTTTACGGCATCAAGCTCAAGAAGCTCCCCGAGGATGAGCCCGAACCCATCGAGGGCGAAGCAGTCGAGATCGAAGTTCCCGCTCTTGAAGAAGAGAAGAAGGACGATAAGACTGAATAACTCAAAAAAGATCCGAAGCTTTCGATGCTTCGGATCTTTTTATTGTTTATTTGCTGAGCTTTTTACATTCTTCGATAAGTGTTGCCTCATCAAAAACGTATGCCGCGTTGCAGAATCTGCAAGTGACTTCAAGCTCGCGGGGCTTGCCTTCGGCTTCTTGTTCGTCAAGGAGCTTTTTTACGTCCTTTTCGCCGAGCGAAGCAACCGCGTGAAGCATTCTCTCACGTGAGCAGGTGCATTTGTATTCAACTTCGTTTTCGTCGAAAATATCGTACTCAATGCCCTCGAATGCGATGTTTGCGATCTCTTCGAGCGAAAGTCCCTGCTCAAAGAGGCGCGAAACGTTCGAAAGGGCGGGCGCGTTCTTTTCGATTTTCGAGATGATTTCCTCGTCTGCGAAGGGAAGAAGCTGGATCATAACTCCACCGGCAGCAAGGCAGGTAAGGTCGCGGTCAACCAGCACTCCGAGCGCGCAAAGGGTGGGAAGCTGCT
>JAZORB010000074.1:0-3832 GCA_045656385.1 Eubacteriales bacterium
CACACCCGGATATTGCTGCGTGACCTCCTGCAAAGCGATCCCTTCCGAATCAAGCTCATTCAACCGCTTGACTGCGTTATAAAAAAAGAGAATAGCGTACCAAGTTGCCTTGCCGACAACACCGTCTGCTTGCAGCCCGACGATCTCCTGAAACGCACGCACAGCCGCCGTCGTGTCGTCCGCGAAAATGCCGTCAGCGCGTATTATCTTCGGTATAGCGGGATAATTGCGCGAAATGCGATTGAGGCGTATCTGAACAGTTCTGACGTCATTGTTGGTGATTCCTTCGCGTAAAGGAATGTCGGGCGCGGAAGGCCCCGAATTCTCTATAGGGACGTTTGATCGGATTCCGATGTCGTTTCCATAATAGTATTGCAGAATCTCAAAAGGTGTCAGCCCCTGCTCTGCAAGAGGCACCGTGCCCCATTGCTCGAGCCCCTCACATCGAAGCTCTTCGCCGTCGCAGTATTGAGTAAAATAAGGCTCAACGTTACCGCCTCTCGTTACGTAACTGTCAAAAAGCTCGCTTGCCAGTTCACGTATGTTCTGAAAGATCTCACGCCCCTCGACAAAGGACTGATCTATCGAGGTCGAGTTGGTAATATCAAAATCATATCCGCGCGAACGATAGAATTCCGTGTATATCCGATTGAGAGCAAACGACACCTGCGCGTAAATGTTCGCCCGCAACGCATTCTCCGGCCAAGTTGGATAAATTTCGCTCGAAGCCACATTTGATACGTAGTCGAGGAAGGGAACAGTCACGTTCCTCGCCGCCTCGGTCGGTCTGCCGAGATGAACCGTGATGTATTCGGGAATCACAGGAAGTGCCGCGGGGTTATTCATCATTCTCACCCCTCAACCGCTCGCCCGTCCGAGCATCAAAAAGAAGCACTTCTTCACCCATGCCGCTTCCGTCCTCGGGGAGAGGGATCAGATACGCCGTCTGCACGGAAGTGATCGTGTCGAAAATAGGTATGTTCGTGTAAAGATTCGTGAAATAGCCGTCAAGCGAAATATCCGCGCTGTAGCTTGCATAAGGCTTTCCGCCGCCGGGCGACTCGCTGTTGATACGCGGCGGAGCGGGAAGAGTGATGCGCGGCGTGTTGCCACTCCGGTCGGTTATAAACGAAGCAATGGCATCCCCCTCTGTCGCCTCGCCTCCGCGAAGTGTCACAAGCGCGCCCTCAAGCGGTATTGCCCCCTCGCCCGCACGCACCGAAACAATAAGATACCCGCGCCCCGGCATAGCCTCGGTTACAGATCTGTTGTTTTCCATAAAAAACCTCCTAATATTCTTTCACTCTAAATCTTATGCCGCAAATCAAAAAATGCCCCTCGGCATTCGCCGAGGGGCAGAAAGAGGAAAAGATCTTACCGATCAAATTGGTTAATTGTTGATGGGCATAACGCTCATATCATAAAAAGGATAGGTACCCGGAGAAAATGATTTGGAATCGTCATAGTGAATAATATGATGAATTATCAGCCTACAGTCGTGCTCAAAAACTCTTCCGTATTTATAAATAGGGCTACCTGTTAATTTACCACGCAAATATTCACGGTACGTCCACGTATTGTCATTTGTTAAAAAATACGTTTCCATACGACCGCGGTCGGTAATTCTTTGATATTCGAAAATATCTGTGATCAGATATTTATACTCACCCGTTTCAAGAACTGTATGATTTATAGGGTCGTACTTGATAAATTTATAAATCTTACCGTCATATATTATTTCTGTCAAGTAAATAATATGGCTATATAATATGTCATTACCGTCAGTTTCAAGATGAAAATTGCCTATACTATAGTTTGCTATCAAAACCGAAGCGCGAATACCGCGATTGGCTTTATCACAGAAAATATGCCACAGTTCCGCCCCGGCAAAAAAATCATCGGCATTCGTACCTTCGACAACCCAACCGCCTTTCAGCACCTCTTCAAAAATCTGTTCGGGTGTCATCTCTGCAACAAAGGAAAATACCGGACTGTTCTGCCAATCTTCGGGAATCGAGTCATCTTTTTCGATTACCTCTTCGGAAGTGATCCCGTCGCCGCTTTTGGTTACAGTAAGTGCGAAAACAATGGCAGATTTGCGAAGCTTGTAATCGTATTCTCCTACCACATAATGAGGTTTCTCATACTGGATCTTTTCGTGCTCGAGTCCGACGATAATATAATCACCCGCGGGGAGCTTTGAAAGCTCGTAAAGATTTTCGAATGCATATTCCGTTTCCTGCCAGTCGGGAAGGTATACCTCAAAGTACGAGATTGTGACATTTTCGGGCAAACGGCTTGAGATCGAGCCGTCGGGCATTAGATGGGGGAAGTGTTGATAATTATATATTCCCTTGTCGCTGATAATATATTTCCATCCTCCACCGGTTTCTTCTGTCCATACTGACTTTTCGTCCTTATACCAAGTATAGCCAATAAGAACCGACACGGGTTTGATCGAAGCGCTGTCCGATACGATCTCAACCTCGCTGTATTGAAAATCCGGAATCACTTCTTGCGTTGTTTGCTCCTGCTCGGTGCTTTCAATATCGTTGAAAGTTTCCTCTTCGAAATCGGAATCTTCCGTTATACTCGAAGTATGATCTCCGATCCCGGCTGCAAATGAACCAATGAACTCCGCAACGTAACCAAATATCGGCGTTGCAAATGCCAGCAAAATGAGGCACGCCGCAAGTGCAAGATATTGCTTCCAATGTCTGAAGGGCGATAGTTTTGCCTGAGTGTTTTGAGTCATATCCGGCTCTTTCAAAACATTAAATACATCATCAATATATTTCTCATCAATAAATTCAAGCGCCTCGAGAATGCGCTTATCTTTGAATCTCATTTCCGCGTTCATATTATGATCCCCTCCTTTTTCATAAGCTCCGCGATCTTCTTTCGCGTTCTGTGAACCGATACCTTGATCTTGCTCTCTCCGAATCCAAGCTGACGCGAAATATCATCCACGCTCATTCCGAGGTAAAAGCGCATAATAAATATGCGTCTGTCATCCTTGCTGATCGAGTCGAGCACACGGTTGACAACCTCTCCCGCACGCTTTGCCTCAAACCCATCCGCAAGGCTGTGCTCATCCTCAACCGTCAGCAAAAATTCCTCACCAACGGTTTGAAAATGCTTACCTCGCTTCCAAGCATTGTTGTCGCGCGATCGATTCAGCGCGTGGTTCCTCATCGATCTGCCTATGTAAGAGCGCAAATTGGACGGTCTTTCGGGCGGTATCGAGTTCCAAAGCGAGAGCAGAAGGTCGTTGAAGCATTCTTCTCGATCTTCATTTGAAGCCAATATCTGCGCGCCGACGTACATACAAAGATCTTTGTACTTTTCCTGAGTCTCGTCAAGCGCCCGCTCATCGCGCACCCAGAATAATTCAATTATCTTTTCATCCGTCATTGTCTTTCTCCTTTCTGAAAAAGTCCTTTCACTTACATAGACACCGTTTGCGTAAAAAGGTTACAAGTATTTTGATCTTTTTCTTTATAATATCAAATTTTCATTCCTATGTCAATGAAAAATAAAAAAATTCCCGTCAGCTATTGATTTTTTTAGCGATATGTGATATAATATCACAGTACGCCGGTGTGGCGGAATCGGCAGACGCGACGGACTCAAAATCCGTTGGTAGCGATATCGTGCGGGTTCAAGTCCCGCCACCGGCACCAAAGAAAGCGCATAGCCACGAGTGGCTATACCCTTTCTTTAGTCCCGATTGCATACTTGAACCCGCTTCGTGTTGCTTCGCAACACGGACGGTTGCGCATGCAGAGATTATATTATAGCACTGCATAAAAAGCGCAACTGCGGGTTCGTA
>JAZORB010000075.1:0-6349 GCA_045656385.1 Eubacteriales bacterium
CATTCGGGAAGTATTGACTCTGTCCAAAATCGAGAAGCAGAGCTTCACGATTTTGAAGCACGGTGGCGAGAGCTGAAGCTCTCGCATCAGTTCGAGACGCTGTCTCGAGCTCTGCTTAAGGAACTTTTTGAAAAAAGTTCCTTAAGAAACTTCAAAAACTTTTGGTCTTTGTTAATGCGGCTAGATATTCATCATAGCTTGACACGCATTTTACCGCGGCGAGGAACGCCTTGGCGTTCATTCCGCTCGGAAGTCCGAAAATCGCGCCGACTGCGTCGCGCTTTGCTTGGCTATCGGGTGCGCCCGTGAGTCCGTCGCGGCAAAGAATGGCGGGCGAGAGCGGATTTTCCTCGATCTTTTGAGTCATATCGGGGTTCGTATAGGGCAAAAAGAGGTTATAGATCAGCTCGCGCTCGACTCCCTCAACGCCGAGAAAGCCCTCGGCGGACGCCTCTTTTTTGCGCTTTTCCTTGCCCTCGATCTTCGGAATGTGAAGGCAAATTATTTTGTCTTTCGGCAAAATTCCCGAAATGTGCGAGCGGATCAATCTGCCCGCGCCGTCGGGGTCGGTCAGCACGATGAGCGGCGTTTTCCTTGCCAGAGCTCGCAAAAGCGCGGCGCGCTCGTGATTTTTGAAGATCCCGAAGCCGTCGGTCGCTATTATCTGCGCCTCGATGACCGACGAAAGGCGCAATTTGTCATACTTCCCCTCCACGATCACGGGGTAGGGGATCTTTAATTTATCATTCATTTAACCAAAAACCACACGATCAGCACCGCGCCGAGGATGATTCGGTAGACGCCGAATGGGACAAAGCTGTGCTTCTTGACGAAATCGGTGAGGAACTTGATCGAAACCATCGAAACGATAAAGGCAACCGCCGCGCCGATCGCAAGGATCACCCACGCAAGCGCGGGCACGGCGACATCAAACTCGGCAATATAAGATACGAATCCAAGTGCCTTGATCAGGCTCGCGCCCGCCATCGCGGGGATCGCCATAAAGAAGGAAAACTCAGCCGCCGCAGTGCGCGAAAGTCCGATCAGCATCGAGCCGAGGATGGTCGAGCCCGAGCGCGAAGTGCCGGGGATGATGGCAAGCATCTGGAAAATGCCGATCGCGAAGGACTGACCGACCGTGATGTCGTCAACCGACTCGACAACAGCCTTTTTCTTGTTGAATTTTTCAATAAGGATAAAGAAAATGCCGTAAATTATCAGCGCGGCAACGACAACGGGGGCGTTATAGAGCCAGCCGTCGATGTCCCTGCCCGTGATCTCCTCAAGGATCTTATCGAAAACTATTCCCGCGATGGCGGCGGGAACGGAAGCGATGAGCACCTTGCCCCAAAGCTTCCAGATCCTTATGTTCTCGCTCTTTCCCTTCTTCGGATCGAGCGGCCAAAGGCGCGAAAAATAAGTCACAACGACAGCAAGAATCGCGCCGAGCTGAATAACGACGTCGAACATCTCGCAAAACTCCGCAGTAAACACCGCATCGGGCGCAAGCGAGAAGGAAAGAAATTCGTCAAGCAGTATCAGGTGGCCCGTCGAGCTGACAGGCAGCCACTCGGTAATGCCCTCAACAATGCCGTAAATCACGGCGGTGATTATTTGGATGAATTCGTACATAAAAACTCCTTTTTAGTGCAGAATTAAGGAAAAGCTCTTGTCTCTGTCAAAGAAAAACTTCCGTAACTTCATTCGGTGGACAAAGTCCTCGGGAACGGTATCACACGCGGATTAGAGATCAACTCCGTAAGCATACGACGTTCTCGGGTCTTTACCGTTAGTTTTCCATATATCCTTTCTTAGGATAGTTGTTTACATTGATTTTGCTCAATGCAGATTCTTTAATTGACCCGGCTACGCCGAGATCCTTCGACTCCGCTGCGCTCCGCTCAGGATGACAGCGTAATGTGTTTTTTTGCGAATAATTAAATTAGCAACTCGTAATTTCATTAAAACCGTAAAAAGCAAAACTTCAGTACGGGATTCTTTTAATATTTCTTAAATAAAACAATATTGCGCTGTCATCCTGAGCGGAGCGCAGCGGAGTCGAAGGATCTCGGCGTAGCCGGGTCAACTTCGGTATCTGCAGTAAGCATCATCAAGAACAAATCGGAAATTTCCGAGCAACGCGAGGAAATTCACCTTCATTTTGCCGAAGGCAAATTATCATTCGGCGCAAGCCGACTATCATTCTGCGAAGCAGATGATCATTCACGCGAAGCGTGATTACTCCGCTCTCAGTATGTCGCCTTCCTTAACCTCAAACGGCACTCTCGTATAGAAGATGCGCGAGGGATGCGGCGCGGATTCGACAGCTACTCCCTCTCCGTCATAAAGCTCGGCGACGGTGAAAGGCACGCCGACCTTGCCGGGGGTGAGGAGCTCGGCGGTCATACCCTGCACGAGCTTATTGCGCTGACGGAAGCGGTAGAGCTTGCCGTTTTCGTTTTCTTCGATCTCTTTAAGATTCTCGGGCATCGGCTCGTCGAAATCCTCGGCGACGGCGAGGTACGCCTTTTCTCTCATATAGCCCGGCTGTGTGACGAGCTTTGAATCCTCGCGGGGGTTATCGAAATAGAATCCCGTTGCGTATTCGCGGTGCGAAACGCTGTCGACCTCGGCATAAAGCGCGGGATCGGGGACGTAATCGAGCATATTTCCACCCGCCTCGACGAAATCGCGAAGTCCGTCGAGCGCAATGCGGTATGCATTCGTCACAACTGCGGCATAATACGCCGATCTGACTCTTCCCTCAAGCTTGAAGGAGGAAATTCCCGCATCGACAAGCTCGCCGACGTGGTTTATCATGCACATATCCTTCGAGGACATGATGAACGTGCCCTCCTCGGTCTCGACGATGGGCATTGCCTCGTCGGGGCGCTTTTCCTCGACGATCTTATAATTCCAGCGGCAGGGCTGTGCGCACGCGCCGTGGTTTGCGCTGCGGTTGACCATAAAGTCGGAGAGCATACATCTTCCGCTATACGAAACACACATCGAGCCGTGAACGAACGCCTCGAGCTCGATATGCTCGGGGATTCGGTCGCGGATCGCTCTGATCTCTTTAAGCGAGAGCTCACGCGCGAGGACAAGGCGTGTCGCGCCGAGCTTGATATACTCAAGCGCCGCCTCGGGGCTTACGATGCTCGCCTGTGTCGAGATGTGGATATCCGCCTTCGGGTTGATCTCCTTGATCATCGCGATGACGCCGAGATCGGCGACGATGTAGCCGTCGATGTCGATCTTCGCGCACTCGCGGATAAATTCGCGCAGAGCGGGATATTCGGGTCCGTGCGGGAGGATGTTGACCGTGAGGTACATCTTTTTGCCGCGCGAATGCATATATTCAGCCGCCTCGGCGAGTTCTTCGAGCGAGAAATTTTCGGATGCCTGACGCATTCCGAAGCGGCGTCCCGCAAGATACACCGCATCCGCGCCGAATCTTACCGCCGCGCGGAGCTTTTCAAAGTTGCCCGCAGGTGCAAGCACCTCGGGGAGAATAAGTTTCTTTTCCATGTTTATTCAATCTTTCCGGGTGTCATAACATAATATTCGCCGGGGTTGGTGCCCTCGAGTCCGCCCGATACCTCAAGCGCGCCGTCGCCCGAAACCTCAATGATAACGTCCTTCTCCGAGCAGTTGAAGAATCTCACCTTGTGATCGGGGAAAACGCTCTCGTAGCGAACGCTTGCGCCCTCAAATTTAGCCGTGGTGAGTATGTAATCGGGATCCATTTCGTGCATAACGAGGTCCGCGTTGTCGCGCGCCTGACCGTGGTGCGGCCACTTTGCAACGTCGGGGCGTCCGATGACGTCCTTATAGATCGCCCACATTCTGTCGACGCTCTCCTCGGTGATGCTGCGGGTGCGCTTCATGCTGTCGCCCGTGAAGAGGATCTTTTTACCCGCGTATCTGATGATAAACCAGATCGATGCTGCATTGCCCACACTTGTCGGTACCTTCGGCTCATAGATATCGTCGGTATCAAAATAACCGTTTGCGATGATCTCGTAAAGCTCGCGGCCCTTCGCCCAGTCGGTGTCGGGGGGAAGGATTTCGATCTCCGCGCCGCCGAAATTATAGAAAATGGTCGAAGGATCCTCCGAATGATAATGCACCTCGATGCGCTTGCAGTCGGGATGGAACTCGGCAAGCGCCGCGTCGATGCGGGGGCTGTACTTCGAGTCGCCGTGGGGCATATCCTCGGGGAGCGCATTGTGAGGCGGGAGAACGACGGCGTCGATAGCGAAACGCTTGTCGCAGATGACGTTCTCGATCGGACCGCAGACGTGGTCGATATGATAATGCGAGATGAACCAGTCAAAATGTAAAACTTCAACACCTTCCGCCTCGCGGAGCTTCAAGAGAGCCTCAAGTGCGAAGGAGGTTTTGGTCATACCGCCGTCGTGGAGGATGTAGTGACCGTTGAGGGCGAATATGAATGCGTCCGACTTAGTAACGCCTTCGTGCGAGAGGCAGTTGATGCGAAGGACGTTGTCGCGGAGGGTGAAATCTTTTGGAAAATTACAGCTCATTTTATTTTATTCCTTTCGGGATGTTAGAATTCAAAGTAAATGCAAAATGCAAAGTGCAAAATGCAAAATGAAGGTAGCTTTTCGCAAGCGAAAAGCAATTTATAATAAAGATATAGCGTTATTTGAGTTAATTGTAATTATTATAATTATTGTCAGGGCGATTGATATGATCTCGGCGGCGGAAAGTGCAAGAATATGCTTTTTCAGTTTCTCGGCAGGAAGATTGCCGAGCTTGAAGGATGCATAGCTTTTCAGTGCCGCCATCGGAAAAAGCGGAAGGAGCAAAAATGGCACGAGGGGCAAAAACGAGATAAAATTTTCGACGAAAAATCCCACCGACGAAGAACGGTCATTCGTTGTGAAGGTTATCATCAGCGGAAGGGCGAGGTTTATCAACATCAAAATCACCGATAACGCGATCGTTGCGATCCTTGAGAGTATGGATAAGGTTTTCATTTTGTGCTCCTTTCTTGTTATGGGTGAAGATAAATTATAATGATCTGCACATATATAATTATAATCTGTAGTGACCGACGTCCTCGCCGGTCCGTGGGCATTAAATTATACATTTGGCTAACTTCAGAAACTATAATAATATTTTCTTGGCTCAATGCACAGCCAAAATATTATTAGGCTCGGACCTGCCGAACCACGCAAGCGTCGTCGGTCCCTACGGATAACGGCGAAATTATCATATATCGATACCGTTTTCCCTTTATCCGAAAAATCAGAACGCCATATATCGTAATCGCTCTATTTCGCCCCTCCCGCTTGCGGGAGGGGTTGGGGTGGGCAGTCAGCGATATGCGAAATCCCGCGCACCCAAACAAAACCAAGAGCGAAATTCAATAAAATTCGGAAATTTTCGCCTCGGCGAAAATTCACCTTTATTTTGCCGCAGGCAAATTATCATTCGGCGAAGCCGATTATCATTCGAGCGAAGCGAGATTATCATTCGCCGCAGGCGACTGCACCTTTTTACCGGGTATATCCAGCACAAAATACTCTCCGTCATTAACTCCGCGCTTGCCGCCTTCGACAGTCATTTCGCCGTTTTCGGGAACTGTGATGATAACGTCCTCGTCGCAGGAGTTGACGAATTTGGCGCGGAAGTCGGGGAAGGAACGCGCGTAGGTCACGCTTGCGCCCTCGTCGGGGGTGGTCGTGAGTATGTAATCGGGGTCGATCAGGTCGTGGACGGCGGTGTCCGCCTCGTCCTCCGCCTGACCGTGGTGCGGCCACTTGAAGAGGTCGGGATTGCGGATCTTGTCGGCAAACAGCGAAACCATTCTGTCAAAACCCTCGTCGGTCATAAAGCGCGTGCGCTTGGGGCTGTCGCCCGTGAAGACGAGCTTCTTTCCGCCGTGGCGGATGACAAACCAGATCGAGGATATATTGACAACGTACATCTGCACCTTGCGGAAAAAGACGTCCTCGGTGCAAAAATACTTCGTTGCGATCTTTTTGAGGAGTTCGGGGGATGCCCAGTCGGTATCGGCGGGCAGAATTTCGATCTCGGTGCCGCCAAAATTATAGAAAAAGGTCTTTTTGCAATCGGAATAGAAGGGGATCACCGTGACCTCGGCGGTCGGATGAAAGTCGCGGACGACCTCCATGATCTCCTTCGTATATTCGCGCGAAACGTGGATCATACCATCGGGGAGCGCGTTGACGGGCGGCATAATGATGCGGTCGATGGCGAAGCGCGGGTCGCGGACGACGTTTTCAAGCGGCGCGCCGACGTGATCGACGTGGAAATGCGATATCACCCAATCGAAATGCAGCACCTCAACGCCAACCGC
>JAZORB010000076.1:0-11556 GCA_045656385.1 Eubacteriales bacterium
GTCCCGAGACCGCACAGGGTATCTTCACCAACTTCGTAAACGTTCAGAGAACCACAAGAAAGAAGCTCCCCTTCGGTATCGCACAGATCGGTAAGTCCTTCCGTAACGAGATCACTCCCGGTAACTTCATCTTCCGCGTTCGTGAGTTCGAGCAGATGGAGCTTGAGTTCTTCTGCAAGCCCGGCACCGACCTTGAGTGGTTCGCATATTGGAGAGAATTCTGCCACAACTGGCTGCTTTCCATCGGTCTTAAGGACGAGAATATCCGTCTCCGTGACCACGATCCCGAGGAGCTTTGCTTCTATTCCAAGGCAACCACAGACTTCGAGTTCCTCTTCCCGTTCGGATGGGGCGAGCTCTGGGGCGTTGCTGACAGAACAGACTACGACCTTACCCAGCATCAGAACGAGTCGAGAAAGGATCTCACCTATTTCGATCCCGAGACTAATGAAAGATACGTTCCCTATGTCGTTGAGCCTTCTCTCGGCGTAGAAAGAAGCGTTCTTGCAGTTCTTTGCGACGCTTACGATGAGGAAGTTATCGACGAGGCTAAGAACGATGTAAGAACTGTTCTTCACCTCCATCCCACCCTCGCACCCTTCAAGGCAGCTATTCTTCCTCTCTCGAAGAAGCTCTCCGACAAGGCAAGCGAGATCTATGCAGACCTTTCGAAGAAGTTCATGCTCGACTATGACGAGACCGGTTCTATCGGTAAGAGATACCGCCGTCAGGACGAGATCGGAACACCTCTTTGCATCACCGTTGACTTTGATACCGTCGGCGACGCAGAGAAGGAAGGCGACGGCTGCGTAACCGTCCGCGACCGCGACACCATGGAGCAGGTAAGAATCCCGATCTCCGAGCTCGAGGCTTACATTACCGAAAAGATTGCATACTGATCATAAAAATAAAACCGTTGCATTGCAACGGTTTTATTTTTTTATGAAAATTTCCTCATATCCTCAATCGTTTTTTTCGGATCGGGAGATCTGAATACCGCAGTACCCGCAACGATTACGTTCGCGCCTGCCTCGGTAACGAGCGAAATATTCTTCTCGGAAATTCCGCCGTCAACCTGAATATTGCAATTGTATCCGTTATCGTCGATAGCCTTGCGGATAACCTTTACCTTTTCAAGCGTTTCGGGAATCAGCGACTGTCCGCCGAATCCGGGTTCAACAGTCATCACAAGTACCATATCAAGCTCGGGAAGGTAGGGAAGAAGTGCTTCTGCGGAAGTCTTTGGCGAAATCGAGATCGATGCCTTTTTGCCGAGTTCCTTGATCTTCTTGATGAGCGCCGCGGGATCGTCACACGCTTCAAGATGGAATGTGATTATATCCGCGCCCGCATTTGCAAATCTCTCTGCATACTTTTCGGGATTTGTAATCATAAGGTGAACGTCGAATACAAGTCCGGAAATCTTGCGAAGCGACTCGACTACGGGCAGACCGAATGAAATGTTCGGCACAAAAACGCCGTCCATTATGTCGAGATGCAGATAGTCCGCGCCCGCCTCTTCGATTCTTTTAACTTCGTCCCCGAGCTTCGTGAAATCCGCCGCAAGCAGGGAAGGGGAAATATAGATCATAATTTTACCTCTTTAGATTTTTTCGATAAGGCAAACAGCGTGCGCGGCAATACCCTCGCCGCTTCCGGTAAATCCGAGCTTTTCCTCGGTCGTCGCCTTTACGTTGATGTCATCAACAGAAATTCCGAGCGCGCCCGCGATCTTCTCGCGCATAAGCTCAATGTGAGGCGCGAGCTTCGGTTTCTGCGCGATTACCGTGGAATCCACGTTAATTACCTTATACCCACTTTCTCTCAAAAGCGAGCCGACGTGGCACGTCAGAGCAAGGCTGTCTGCGCCCTTGTATGCGGGATCGGTGTCAGGAAAATGCTTTCCGATATCCCCAAGCGCCGCAGCACCGAGAAGCGCGTCCATTATCGCGTGAAGTAATACATCGGCGTCTGAATGCCCGAGGAGCCCGAATCCGCAGTCGATCTTTACACCGCCGATGAACATCTCGCGCGTTGCGTCTGTGCGGTGAACGTCGTAACCGTGTCCGATTCTCATTCCTCGTCCTCCCTGAGAATTCCGCTTCGAGCAGAAAGTATCGTTTCGGCCAACAAAAGATCAAGCTTTTCGGTGATCTTGATATTGTATCTGCCCGAGTCTATGAACTTAATATGCCGTTCCAGCCGCTCAACAAGCGAATTATCGTCGGTGCATTCAAATCCGATATCAAGCGCAGAATAAGCCGCCGCACGATAGAGCGGAAGACTGAAGGCCTGGGGAGTAGTAGCCTGCCAAGCGGTCGCGCGTTCAACCGTGCCTGTGATAAACTTATGGTTATCTACAGTCTTTATGGTGTCAACTGCAGGGCAACCCGCCGAAGCCGCGCCGTATCTGTAGGCGGCAAGACAAACGGAATTGATCAGCTCTGCTGTCGTAAGCGGCCGCGCCGCATCAGCAATGGCAACAAATCTGACGTCGTCCGAAAGTGCTTCGATCCCCTTGAGAACCGATTCCTGTCTCGTTTTTCCGCCTGCTACACATTTCCTGTATTTTGTTATAGAAAACTTTTCAGCATAGTTGTCGTATACGCCGTCCTCCACGTCTTCGTCGCGCGCGACGACGTATATCTGATCGATGTATTCCGACTCCTCATAAGCACGCATCGAGTGAACGACCACAGGCATGCCGCAGAGCTCGAGAAACTGCTTGGGTGTGTTTCCTCCCATACGCGAGCCCGAGCCTCCTGCAACGATTATCGCGGCTGTGGTACGGCTTTTGAGTTTACCTGCCGCACCACGGAGAATATCGGCTAAATCTTTAGGTGAACCACCCATCATCGTTCTCCTTAGTTATAGTTTGCCTCGTCAAAAACGCCCTTTTCAAGGTCTTCGATCATCTTGACACGTCTGCGGTGTCTTTCTTCATCAAGCGCGGGAGTAGCGAGGAAAATATCGGTGATCTCGCAAGCAAGCTCAAAAGAGATAACTCTTGCACCCATGCAAAGAACGTTCGCGTTGTTGTGCTGACGGGTCATTTCTGCGGAGTACTTGTCACCGCAAAGAGCCGCGCGGATGCCGGGATGCTTGTTAGCAGCGATAGAAACTCCGATACCTGTGCCACAGATAAGAATTCCGCGGGGGCATTCACCGGATGTTACCTTTTCACAAAGTCTGTGAACGGGAATGGGATAGTCGCAGCTTTCGGGAGAATATGTGCCAACGTCGGTCATATTGTAGCCCTTCGCCTCGAGGTACTTGATAAGATCGTTCTTGTAGTCAAATCCTGCGTGGTCGCACGCAATTACAATGTTCTTGTTTTCCATTTTTATGTTATCCTTTCATTTGTTCCTTATTTAATCTGTCACGTTCTGCCTGAGGTAAACGTAGATAAGTAGGCCTTAATTCTTCCGCACTTGTTCTGTCGCCGTTAAGATATTTCTTGTATGCAATCTGCGCCACGGAATATGCTGATTGATAACGAAGCTTTTCGGGAGTTTCATAAGAATAATCGTCGCCGAGAAGCTTTCTTCCTGCGTTATAACCGTCGCCTACAAGGTAGATCTTTGATCCAAGCTTCTTTACATCTTCAAAAAACTCCTCAAAGCTCTGAGCCATATCCTCGCAAAGTCTTTCGAGATTTCCATTCTTGAATGCAAATCTTGCGGTGTAAAACTGTCCTCTTCGAGCATCCATTACGGGAATGATGATCTTGTCTTCGCCGAAGGCAAGGTTGGTTGCCAATGCTTCGAGAGTCGAAACGCCGATGCAGGGTTTATTTTTGCGGTGTGCAAATCCTTTGACAGTTGCCGCGCCGATACGAACACCCGTAAACGATCCGGGCCCCTCCGAAACCGCAAAAATGTCGATCTCGTCAATATCGGTTTTCATAGAATTGAGCAGAACCTCCGTCATTGGCAAAAGTGTTTCGCTGTGCGTGTTTCCGCCGTTCTGCGTGAATTCCGCAAGAAGTATATTGTCCTCGCAAAGAGCGACCGAAGCCGTCTTTGCAGTGGAATCACAAGCAAAAATCTTCATTATAAGCTCCTCTGTATGATCGAAATGTGGCGCGCCTCACCATCATTGATCTTGTCGATAATTACCTCAAAATATTCGTCAGGCAAACATTCCGGAATGTTCTCGAACCACTCAACAAGGCATATACCTCGATCCAGATAATCAAAATATCCGGTTGAATAAAGATCGTCCTCGTCAGTAAGCCTGTAAATATCGAAATGGAAGACAGGCGTATTTCCTTTTTTGTATTCGTTTACAAGCGCGTATGTCGGCGATTTTACCGTGCTTCCGGGGGAAGCGACGGATGCAAATCCGCGCGTGAATTCTGTTTTGCCTGCTCCAAGATCACCTCTTAGCGCAACAAACCTCGGTAAGCTATTGTCACCGAGTATAATATTTGCAAGTATCGCGCCCGCCGCCGAAGTCTCATCGGGATTGAATGCATCTCTTTCAAAAATCAATTTATCCATCTTTTTAACCGTCAAATAAACATATATAAATAGTATATCATATTTTTGCCAAAAAGTAAAGTATGAAATCAAAAAAACTGTCCCGACTGACGTCGGGACAGTAATTTTAATCGTTTTTCTTTGCTCTGGCAGAGAGACTTTCTTTGCTTCCGTCGGGAGAAACGATAGTGGTATTGTTGAGAATACCTCTCATCGAAGCGCGAAAATCGCGGATGTATTCGTCGCGCAGAGCCTTTTGCTCAAGCTTTTCTTCCTCTGTCAGCTCCTCAACCTTTGCCTTTCTGGCAAGTTCGTTGATTCTGTCAAGTTTCTTTTGTTCCATAGTAACACCTCAATCTTATACTAAAAACAAGATGGCAACAAGGGCAGCAACCTGCGCGGCAATAATAAGCGGAATGCCTATCATAAATTTCATATGCTGGGTTTTATGCCTTATTGAAAGCATAGTAAGAAGCATAGCAACAGATCCACCAAGCGCCGAAAGCAGAAGCAACGTGCTCTCACGTGTTCGCTCTTTAGGACGCTTCTTTGCTGCCCATTTGTCATACACGGTAACGCATACCGAAACGATCGAAATGATCAGTAGATATGCAAGAGCAAACAAAAGAAGTATCTTATTTTCAAGAAGAAAATTCATTATTTCTTCGGGAAGCTGTCTTTGAGACCAACGATTCTGTTGAAGGTATTTGCGTTCTTGGTGTCCTTAACATAATAACCGTTGCGAACAAACTGGAAGCGGTCACCTGCTTCAGCATCACCGAGCGCGGGCTCGATCATGCAACCCTCAAGCTTGATAGCCGATTCGGGGTTGAGATAATCGTTGTATGTCTTGCCCTCGGGGATGTCATCAACATTCTCAAGAGTAAAGAGGTGGTCGTAGAGCATAACATCAGCCTTCTGTGCATAATCAGAAGAGAGCCAATGAATGGTGCCCTTGATCTTTCTGCCGTCAACGGGATTGCCGTTGCCCGACTCGAGATCTGCAGTAACATGAATGGTATTGACGCTTCCGTCGGCATTATACTCGATCTCGCCGCACTTAACGATGTAAGCGCCCATAAGTCTGACCTCGCCCTCAGGCTTGAGACGGAAGAACTTGGGAGGCGGTACAGCCGCGAAGTCGTCGGCATCGATAACGATATTCTTGGTGAAGGGAATCTTTCTTGTTCCTGCCTCGGGATTCTGAGGATTGTTTGAAACCTCAAAATATTCAACCTTATCGTCGGGATAATTGTCAACTACAAGCTTTACAGGATTCATAACAGCGATTCTTCTGGGAGCGGTAGCATTGAGTTCTTCACGGATGCAGTGCTCAAGAAGCTCGATGTCAACCACGCTGTATGCCTTAGCAACGCCGGCACGGTCAACGAAATCAAAGATCGCAGCAGGAGTATAACCTCTTCTGCGAAGTCCGCAGAGAGTGGGCATACGGGGGTCATCCCAACCGTCAACAAGACCGGTTTCAACAAGCTGGCGGAGATAACGCTTACTCATTACGGTGTGAGTTACGTTAAGGCGTGCAAACTCTCTCTGTTTCGGCTTGGGATCAAATCCTATATTCTCAACAACCCAGTCATAGAGCGGGCGGTGATTTTCAAACTCAAGAGAGCAGAGCGAATGGGTGATGCCCTCAAGTGCGTCCTGGATAGGATGAGCATAGTCGTAAAGCGGATAAATGCACCACTTGTTGCCCTGGCGGTGATGCGAGGTGTGAACGATACGGTAGATAGCAGGGTCGCGCATGTTCATGTTGGGAGATGCCATGTCGATCTTCGCGCGGAGAGTGTGAGTTCCGTCCTCAAATTCACCGTTTTTCATTCTTTCAAAGAGATCGAGGTTTTCCTCTACAGAACGATCGCGGTAGGGGGAATTCTTTCCGGGAACTGTGAGGGAACCACGGTATTCGCGCATCTCCTCGGCAGTAAGGTCGCAAACGTATGCTTTGCCATCCTTAATGAGCTGTACAGCAAATTCGTAGCACTTTTCGAAGTAGTCAGAACCGTAGAATACGCCGCCGTTCGGCTCGCAACCGAGCCACTTGAGGTCCTCATAGATCGACTTTACGTATTCGTCATCTTCCTTAACGGGGTTGGTGTCGTCATAACGAAGATTGAAAAGACCGTTATACTTCTTTGCTACCTGAGTGTTGATGCGGATAGCCTTAGCAGAGCCGATGTGCAGATATCCGTTAGGCTCGGGCGGAAAACGTGTGTGGATCTTCAGGCCGGGATTCAGCTCAAGATCCTCGTCTATAATCTCATGAATAAAATTGCTAGCAATTACCTTTTCTTCATTCATAGTTTTATTCTCACTTTCAAAGATTATTTGCAAATTCACGAACACGTGCTACGATTCTGTCGTAACCGATAATCTGAATTACGGTATAAAGATCGGGCGCATTCATTCTTCCTGTGATTGCTACGCGCACGAACATGCTGATGTCAGCAACGCTGCCCTTGAAAGCTTCGGGGGTAGCCTTGTACTGCTTCATATCGGTTGCGAATTCGAGCGATTCGGCAATAGCCTTGATCTTTTCGAACCAGCCGTTCGAGTCGTCACTCATATCGAGTGTATCTGCGAATTTCTCAAGCGCAGCCTTAACGTCTGCCTTATCAAAATTATCGGGGATAGCATCGGAAACGGTATAATAATCGTCATAGAAGAAGTTGATGAATGCCTTTACTTCATCCCAACGACCGAAGTCCTTTCTCGGCTTTTTGCCGCCTCTGCCGATCGAAAGAATAGCCTTTGCGTAATCGGGGGCATCCTCAAGCTTTGCTCCGAAGTCGGGATCATATTCCTTTGCCCATTCGAGAAGCTGTGTATATACTTCATCGGCAGTCATCTTAGAAACAACGTTCTTTGAAACATCGCCAAGCTTGACAATGTCGAAAAGACAACCCGAAACGCTCATCTTGTTGATGTTGAACTTGAAATCGGTATAGGGCTTGTCTGCATTACCGAGTCTCCATTCCTCAAAGTTGGAGTTAAGAACGGTAAGGAGGTATTCGGCAACAGCAGCGGGAGCGTATCCGAGACGGGAATAGTCGCTCATATTTGCACCGAGATCACGCTTCGAAAGTTTTTTCTTGTTGCCGTTCTCGTCAAGCTGCATGATCTGCGCGGTGTGCAGATACTTGGGAAGCTTGAATCCGAGATAGCGGAAAAGCATAATGTGCTTTGCAACGCTGGGGAGCCATTCCTCGCCACGGATAACGTGGGTGGTTCTCATAAGGTGATCGTCAACAGCGTGTGCAAAGTGATAGGTGGGGATTCCGTCGCTCTTGAGAAGAACAAAGTCCTCGTCATTCTCGGGAATCTCGAGCTTGCCCTTTACAAGATCGCCGAAAGGAGTCTTTTTCTCGGGATCGCCGTCAGCAAGAATGCGGAGCACGAATTTATTGCCTGCTTCAAGATTCTTCTTAACGTCCTCAATGGTGAACTCGCGCATCTTGAGCATAGCAGCCTTCTGCTCGGCAGCGGCGTCTTCAGTCCATTCCTTGGACTTGACTTCTGCTTTTTTGTCGGTAGCCTCAAGCACCGCAAGCTCCTCGTCTGTCGTGAAGCAAGGATAAGCCTTACCCTCTGCAACGAGCTTTTTAGCGTAAACGTGATAGATATGAGCACGTTCGCTCTGCTTGTAGGGACCGTAGATTCCGTTGTCGACAACCTTACCGTCAGCGTCAACAGTTGCACCTTCGTCGAAGTTGATGCCGTAATGAGCAAGTGTCTTGATAAGATTTTCAGCAGCACCGGGGATCTCGCGCTTAGCGTCGGTATCCTCGATACGAAGGAAGAATACACCGCCCGACTGATGAGCCAGACGCTCGCCTACCATGGTCTGGTAAACACCGCCAAGATGAACGTAGCCTGTGGGGCTGGGTGCGAATCTTGTTACCTTCGCTCCCTCGGGAAGATTACGGGGAGGATATTTCTCCTCGAGGTCCTCAGGAGTCATGGTAACATTCGGGAAGAGAAGTTCAGAAAGAAGCTTGTAGTCCATTTTTGAATTCCTTTATATTAATGAAATATTTTTTAAAAGTTTCTGTATCTTATGGCGCGTATAACGTCCGCATCCGAGAGGGCACACGACGCACCGTGCCCCGGGTGGATCATGGGATTATCCTGTCTGTCAGCGAGCTTTTTAAGCGAGGCAAACAAGACATTTCCATCCCCGCCGGGCAGATCATATCTGCCGTATCCGGATGTAAAAAGCGTGTCGCCGCAAATCAGATCATCTCCGCAATCATAGCAAGCGGAGCCCGGCGTATGTCCCGGAGTTGAAATAACCTCAATGTTTTCTGTGCCAAGATGAATGATTTCGCCGTCCTCAAGTACTCTGTCGGCACCGAGCGATGCAAAATCAAGTCCGAAGAACTCCGAGCCGTTGAGCGCGGGATCCTTGAGCATGTCCGCATCCGCCTTATGAATGCATACCTCTGCTCTCGTTTCCGCACGAAGCGAATCAAGCTTGAGGATGTGGTCAAAGTGGCAGTGAGTCAAAAGAATGTAACGCAACCTTGCGTTGCCAATCGCATTCTTTATATCCTTGATATCTGCCGAAGGATCAACAACACCCGCGTCCGACCCTGAAATCAGAATATAAGTGTTTGAGGCATAGGATAAGCCGTTCAGTTTGATAATATCCATATTACACCACATAATTACATAGATATAATATTATATCATATTTTTTTCAATTTGTCTATATAAAAATGCAAAAAAATCCGCAAGCCCGAATAGGACTTGCGGATAATTATAATTAACTTATTTATTCAGTGCGGAATTGAGCTTCTTAACGGCTTTGTCAAGACCCTTGGTCGCTTGTACCGCGACAGATCCCCATACTTGGTTGTTTGCAAGGGCGTTTCTAAAGGTTGACTGACCGATAAGGTCGGTGGAGAAAAGTCTGCCGATGTCGTAAACAATATTTTCTCTTACAATATCGTACATCGTTGCCGATACGGGATCGTCGACGTATCTTGTTTTTAGCGAAAGCTCAAAGACAGCAGGAGTAACGATTCTGTAACCCTCGGAGGCGAAGCATTCGATGAAGGCAGAAGCCATTTTGGGGTTGTCAGTATCGGCGGGGATAGCGTACAGGGTAAAGGGATTACCCATAGTAGTGTAGAATCTTTCCTGATCTTTGTCATACTTGGGGCAAGGCACGATAAGGAAATCGCTAAAGTCAAGCGGAGCTAGTCTGTAATGCGAAACTCTTGCGCGGTCCGTCATAAAAAGAAGACGACCCTGACCGAAAGCATTCTGATGTACGGGGCCTCCTCCGTTTGAAGCATACACACCGTAATTGCTGTTATAGAAAAGCTCGCAAAGCATAGAAACGGTATTAGCGACGCGTTCTCCCGAGAAAGTGGGCGAACCTACAATATCACCGTTTGTGTTCTTTTCACAGATAGTGGCACCCGAGCCGTAGAACCAGCCGTCCGCATAAGTACCTGAGGTAATGTAACCGAAAGTGTCACCGGAGTCTTTTGAGTAGCTCTTGGTGCCGTCACCGTCGGTGTCTTTATAAACTCCCTGGCACATTTCGATGAACTTTGCGTAAGTCCAATCGTTCTTCTCAACAAGCTCCTGCGGATTTTCGAGATTATACTCTTTGAGGAGCACTGTGTTTACAAAGCAAACGTACATCATTTCGAGCGCGTTACGGGAGATGTCGCCCGAAGCAAAGTAGAGATTGTCACCGAAGGTAGCCTGCTCAAGAAGAAGGTCTGACCACCAAGGCTGCTCGAAGTTGAGATATTCGCAGTCGGAATCAAGCATATTGTAAAGATAACCGCTTGAAGCATTCTTTGCCACGGATACCGAATAGCTTGCGATGATATCAAATTCCCTGGCACTGATCGAAACCGAATTTCCAACGTAAGCGTTCCAATTCTTTACGTTGTCCGTGTTACCTTTAACTCGGATAAAATTCAGAGTAAGCCCAAGTCTTTGCTCGACCTTGCTGTTTCTGTCATAGATAGATTGCTCAACAATGTCGCCGCTGAGCTTTTCGTAGTCGATAAAGAATTCTTCGTGTTCAACGTCATCCCAAACAAGAAGAGTGATCTCGTCGTTGAACTTAAGGTCTTCGGGAAGATCATCCTTTTTGTAGCCCTGAGCATCCTTGGTGGGATCTGCAGTAGTTTCGTCAACCGAAACTGCGGGAGCTTGAGTATCAGCGGCCGAGGGCGCTGCCGTCGTTTCGTCCGAAGGTTCGGTTTCTGCACATGCAGTAAATGAAGAAAGGAGGATAATCGCAGTTAATAATGCACAAGCAAGACGTACTGTTTTGTTGTTTTTCATAGTAGAACTCCTTTTCAAATATTAGGTACTTTAATTTTAACATAAACAATTAATAAAGTCAATAGCAGCACTCAAAAAAGAATGCATTCAATATAAAAAGCCGCAAGTCCAGAAAGGACCTGCGGCAATATGTAGTGCTTACTTGTTAAGCTTATTGTTGAGAGTCTTGAGCTGTCTGCTAAGGGACTTAGCTGCCTGCTTAGCAACAGAACCCCAGGTCTGCTGACCTGCAACTGCGTTTCTGAAGGTGGACTGTCCGATAAGGTCGGAGGAGAAGATACGTCCTACATCGTAGGTGATGTTCGCTCTGATAAGGTCATACATCTGACCGGAGAGAGAGTCTGCAACGTATCTGGTCTTGAGGGAGATCTCAAAGACAGCGGGAGTAACCTGACGGAAACCTTCGGAAGCGAAGCACTCGATGAATGCGGAAGCCATCTTGGGGCTAGCAATGTCGGCTGCGATACCGTAAAGGGTGAAGGGGTTACCCATAACGGTGATGTACTTTTCCTGGTCCTTGTCATACTTGGGGCAGGGAAGGATTACGAATTCGGTCTCGCCGTACTCAGCAGCAAGAAGGTACCAGGACACACGTGCACGGTCCATCATGAAGAGTGTGCGGCCTTCGCCGAATGCTCTCTGGTGGGTAACCTTTGCGGTGTAGATACCGTAGTTGCTGTTGTAGAGGAGGCCGTAGAGCTTATCAAGGGTGTTAGCAACGCGCTCACCGGTAAATTCGGGAGAC